>DASZWL010000001.1:0-4796 GCA_035546695.1 Rhodanobacteraceae bacterium
CCGGCTTCGCCTTTCGCGCGCGCGATCTCGATGTCGGGCAGCACCGGATAGTGCACCGAAGCGAATGCGGCAGCGATCAGCGACGAGCAGATCGCGCGCGTCGGATCGCCGCTGCCGAGCGCGAGCAGGCGGCGCTTGTACTTGTCGGGAACCGGCGGCGTCCGGATCAGGTAGCGCGCGAGATCGACGACGTTCCGCATGTCGTACTGATTGCCGATGCGATCGGCGGCGTAGCGGATCAGCGCGTCGATCTCGGCGTCGGTGAGGCCGACCGGTCGGCAGATGCGCGTGTGCCAGTGCTCGTAGTACGAGAGCGGCATCGCGCGCACGCCCGCGTTGATGTCGGCTTCGATCAGAAACTTCGTATCGCTTTCGGACGGCATACCGAGTGCGTCGCCGATGTAGAGCGCCGCGTGCGACCACGTCGATTGCGTGACGTAGCGGATCGCGCTCGCGAAGCGGCTCGTGCCTTCGATCAGCAGCACGTCGCCCTTCCGGAGCGTCGCCGCGAGACGCTCCGGATGATGCGTCATGACGTGCGCGGGACCGCGCGGCTCGGAGAGATAGCGCGCGAGCTTTCGGCCGATCCAGCGCAGCGGGTTCACGATGTCTCCGTTCGAAGGCGCCGGTTCGAGCGAGCGGCACCGCGATGTCCGTTCATGTGCGGCGTCGGCCGCTGATCCGCATCCAGTCCTCGCGCGCGTCGCATTCGAGCGCGTCGAACCCTTCGGCGTAGCGCGCGACGAGCGCTGTTTCCTGACCGCGCAGGATGCCCGAAAGTGCGAGATCGCCGCCGGCCTTTACACAGCGCGCGAAGAGCGGGGCGAGCGCATCGAGCGGCCCTGCGAGGATGTTCGCGACGAGCGCGTCTGCCGGCTCGATCGCGAACGCATCGGGCAACGAGAGCGTCAGCGCGCCGGAAACGCCGTTGCGCTCGGCATTGTCGCGGCTCGCCGCGAGCGCCTGCGGATCGTTGTCGACGCCGACGACGCGCGCGGCGCCGAGCTTCAGCGCGGCGATCGCGAGCACGCCGGAGCCGCAGCCGTAGTCGACGACGGTCTTGCCGGCGAGATCGTGCGCATCGAGCCATTCGAGGCAGAGCGCCGTCGTCGGATGCGTGCCGGTGCCGAATGCAAGACCGGGATCGAGGCGCACGACAACGGCATCGTCGTCATGCGGCGGCTCGACGTTCCACGGATAGATCCAGAGCCGACGTCCGAATCGCATCGGATGGAAGCGGTCCATCCAGGCGCGCGTCCAGTCCTGATCCTCGACGACGCGGAACGCGATCTGCTCCGGCGAGAGCTCAGGCACGAGCTCGGTCAGCACGTGCACGAGCCCGGCACGATCGCTCGCGGAATCGAACAGCGCCGACATCGCGATCTGCGGCCACATCGGCGTCTCGCCCGGTGCGGGCTCGAAGATCGGATGATCCTCGGCGTCGAGCAGCGTGACCGCGAGCGCGCCGAGATCGTCGAGCGCGGCTTCGACGCCCGCCTGCTGCTCGGCGGAGACGATCAGCGAAAGCTCGAGCCAGGCCATCGGCGGCGCGGCCTCAGCCGAGACCGATCGCCTTCTCGCGCTGCTCGGCGATGCGGCGTTCGAGATAGTGGATGTTCTGCCCGCCGGCCTGGAATCCCGAATCGGCGAGGATGCGCTGCTGCAGCGGCACGTTCGTCTTGATGCCTTCGACGACCATCTCCGACAGCGCGATGCGCGCACGCGCGATCGCGGTCGCGCGGTCGCGCCCGTGCACGATGAGCTTGCCGATCATCGAATCGTAGTTCGGCGGAATGCGGTAGCCGTCGTAGAGATGCGTGTCGACGCGCACGCCGGGTCCGCCCGGAGATTCGAAGCGCTTGACGGTGCCGGGACTCGGCATGAACGTGTCCGGATCCTCGGCGTTGATGCGGCATTCGATCGCGTGACCGCGCATGACGATGTCTTCCTGGCGCAGCGTCAGCTTCTCGCCGGACGCGATCAGGATCTGCTCGCGCACGAGATCGGTGCCGGTGACGAGCTCGGTGACCGGATGCTCGACCTGGATGCGCGTGTTCATCTCGATGAAGTAGAAGCGTCCGTTCTCGTAGAGGAACTCGAACGTGCCGGCACCGCGATAGCCGATGCGAAGGCACGCATCGACGCATACTTTCCCGATCTCGGCGCGCTGCTCCGAAGTGATGCCGGGCGCCGGCGCTTCCTCGACGACCTTCTGATGGCGGCGCTGCATCGAGCAGTCGCGCTCGCCGAGATGGATCGCGTTGCCCTGTCCGTCGGCGAGCACCTGGATCTCGACGTGGCGCGGATTCTCGAGGAATTTCTCCATGTAGACCTGATCGTTGCCGAAGGCGGCTTTCGCCTCGCTCTTCGTCATCGAGATCGCGTTGTAGAGATGCGCCTCCGTGTGCACGACGCGCATGCCGCGTCCGCCGCCGCCGCCAGCTGCCTTGATGATGACGGGATAGCCGATGTCGCGCGCGATCTTCCCGTTCATGACCGGATCGTCGCCGAGCGGACCGCCCGACCCCGGCACGCACGGAACTCCGGCCGCTTTCATAGCCTTGATCGCCTCGACCTTGTCGCCCATGAGGCGGATCACGTCGGCGGTCGGGCCGATGAAGACGAAGCCCGACTTCTCGACGCGCTCGGCGAAGTCGGCATTCTCGGAAAGGAATCCGTAGCCGGGATGGATCGCCTGCGCATCGGTGACTTCGGCCGCAGCGATGATTGCGGGCACGTTCAGGTAACTTTCCGCGGCGGGTGCCGGACCGATGCAGATCGACTCGTCGGCCATGCCGACGTGCTTCAGATTGCGATCGACCGTCGAGTGGACCGCAACGGTACGGATGCCGAGCGCGTGGCAGGCGCGCAGGACCCGGAGCGCAATCTCGCCGCGATTCGCGATGACGACTTTATCGAGCATGAGAATGGGGAATCGGGAATCGGGAATGGGCAGTCATCGCGAAGCTCCTCGTTTCTTGAGAGCGTTCATGAGTGCCGTCATCTTCGCGAACAGGTCGTCGATGCTATTCGAGACCTGCGTGGTGATCTTCGCGTAGCCCAGACGTTGTGCAATGTGCATTTGAGTATCGAGCTCTGATAGCGAACCCCGCGCTATCGAAAGAAATCTTTGGTATTCGAGTGTTGAGCGCCGCGCGGCGCCTTCGGCGATATTCGAGGGCACGCTGACGGCGGTGCGTCGCATTTGGGCGGTCAGGCCGAATCGTTCCGCGTCGGGAAAACGGGAGGACATGGCGTACACCAGTTCGACGAGATCCATGGCTCTTTGCCACACCTCGAGTCGCGCATGGGGCCGCTTCGACAATTCCCCGTTCCCCATTCCCAATTCCCGGCTCTTCATCCGATGACAAACATCGGCTCGTCGAACTCGACCGGCTGCCCGTTCTCGACGAGCACCGCGAGCACCGTGCCTGCGACATCGGCCTCGATCTGGTTGAACATCTTCATCGCCTCGATGATGCCGAGCGTGTCGCCGATCTTGACCTTCTGGCCGATCTTGACGAACGCCGGCGTCTCGGGATTCGACGAGGCGTAGAACGTGCCGACCATCGGCGCCGTGACGACGTGGCCTTCGGGCATCGACGTCTCGGCAGCCGGAGCGCTCGCCGGAGACGGCGCGGACGGCGGCGCGGGTTCCGCGCGCACGGGCTGCGGCATCGGCGCCGCGGCCGGCATCGCCACCGCGACGCCTTTCGGAATGCGCGAGAGGCGGACCGTCTCCTCGCCTTCCTTGATCTCGAGCTCGGCGAGGTTCGACTCCTCGAGCAGGTCGATCAGCTTCTTGATCTTGCGAAGGTCCATGGAGATTCCTTCGGTCAGGGTTTGGAATGCGGTGCGAGCCGGCCGATCGCCGCCGCGAGGCCGAGCCGGTAGCTGTCGGCGCCGAAACCCGTGACGACGCCGACCGCGAGATCGGCGAGATACGAGCGGCGCCGGAACGGTTCGCGCGCGTGGACATTCGAGAGATGCACCTCGATGAACGGGATCGCGATGGCGGCGAACGCATCGCGAAGCGCGATGCTCGTATGCGTCAGCGCGCCGGGATTGATCACGACGAACGCGGTGCCGTCGCTGGCCGCCGCGTGCAGGCGATCGATCAGCGCGCCTTCGGAGTTCGACTGGAACGCGACGAGATCATGGCCCGATCGCTGCGCGATCGCGGCAAGATCGGCGTCGATCTCGGCCAGTGTCGTGCGGCCGTAAACCTCCGGCTCGCGGCTGCCGAGCAGGTTGAGGTTCGGTCCGTGGAGGACGAGGATCTTGGCCACCGCGTCGGCTATCCGCCGGGGAAAGGGGCGCTAGTCTCGCCAAGCCGGGGCTTTCTGTCCAGTTCGCCGACGTTCGGCGAAAATTCCGCGAGGTTTTCGTCAGAGATGCGGACGAAGCCATGCATCCAGCGAGGCTTCGGTAAAGTTGCCGAAGCGCTGGGCGAGGATGCGGCCGTCGCGCCCGACCAGCACCGAATACGGCAGCACGCTGCGATCGTCGCCGAAGGCCAGCGAGGCGTCGCCGCGCGGACCTACCTTCGCCGGATCGTCGATGAGGATCGGATAGCTGACCGCATGTTCGTGCAGGAATCCGCGCGTCGCTTCCGGATCGTCCGACGCGACGCCGACGATCTCGAGGCCCGACGCGGCGTAGTGTTGGCGAGCACGGTCGAGCAGCGGCATCTCCTCGACGCAGGGCGCGCACCAGCTCGCCCAGAAATTCACGAGCACGAGGCGGCCGTTCCATTGATCGAGCGATTGCCGGCGCCCGTCGAGGTCGGGCAGCTC
>DASZWL010000002.1:0-6206 GCA_035546695.1 Rhodanobacteraceae bacterium
ATCGGTGCGCTGGCCGTCGAGCAGGTCGGCCTCGGTCGTCCAGCCTTTGCGGCTGACGTCGCCGCGATACGCCGATTCGACGAGCGCGACGATCGCGGGCACGTCATCGCGCGACGCTGCGCGGAATGTCGTGACGGCGGCTTCTGCAAGCGTGCTCATGGCGTCTCCATGGCGATGTGCGTTGCGGGCATCGCCGTCTTCATCGATGACATTTTAGCGCTTTCAGTTTTCGTCATGCCGGCGCCTGACTAGCGCTGAAGGCATTGCGCCCCCGCTTTCGCGGGGACGACGCCGAATCGCTCGTCGTTCCCGCGAAAGCGGGAACCTGGCGCCTTTGCTGATTCAAGTTCCGGCGGGCGTGAAGGTCATCGCGTCACCCGAGCATCTTGCGCACGCGCGCGATCGCTTCGATGAAACGATCGATCTCCTCGCCCGTGTTGTAGAACGCGAACGACGCGCGGCACGTCGCCGGCACGCCGTAGAACTGCATGAGCGGATGCGCGCAATGATGTCCCGAGCGCACGGCAATGCCTTCGTGGTCGAGCAGCGTCGCAAGATCGTGCGCATGCACGCCGTCGATCAGGAACGAGATCACGGCGGCCTTGTGCTTCGCCTCACCGATGATGCGAAGGCCGGGCACCGTCTTCAGCGCTGACGTCGCGTAATCGAGCAGATCGCGCTCGGCCACCGCGATGCGATCGCGGCCGATCGATTCGATGTAGTCGATCGCGGCGCCGAGCCCGACGAAGCCTGCGATGTTCGGCGTTCCGGCCTCGAAGCGATGCGGCGGATCGGCGTAGGTCGTGCCGCCGAAGCGCACGTCGCGGATCATCTCGCCGCCGCCGAAGAACGGCGGCATCTCGCGCAGGATTTCCTTTCTCGCCCAGAGCGCGCCGGTGCCGGTCGGGCCGAACATCTTGTGGCCGGTCAGCGCGTAGAAATCGCAGCCGAGCGCGCGCACGTCGACCGGCATGTGCGGCAGCGCCTGCGAGCCGTCGACGAGGAGAGGAATGCCGCGCTTTCGCGCCGCGCGCGCGAGCTCGGCGACGGGGTTGATCGTGCCGAGCACGTTCGAAACGTGCACGACGCCGGCGAGCTTGACGCGCGGCGTCAGAAGCTCGACGAATTTCTCGACGATGAGCTCGCCGCTTTCGGTGATCGGCGCGACCTTGAGCTTCGCGCCGGCGCGATCGCCGAGGATCTGCCACGGCACGATGTTCGCGTGGTGCTCCATCGTCGTGACGAGGATCTCGTCGCCCGCCTGCAAATTTGGGAGGACGTAGCTGTACGCGACGAGATTGATCGCCTGCGTCGTGCCGCTGGTCAGCACGATCTCGTCGCGCGACGGTGCGTTGATGAAGCGCGCGAGCTTCGTGCGCGCGCCTTCGTACGCGCTCGTCGCCTCCTCGCCGAGCGTATGCACCGCGCGCGAGACATTCGCGTTGTGGCGACGATAGAACTCGTCGACGGCCTCGATGACGGCGGCAGGTTTCTGCGCCGTGTTCGCGTTGTCGAAATAGACGAGCGGCTTGCCGTTGACCGTGCGCGAGAGCAGCGGGAAATCCGCGCGGATGCGCGTAACGTCGAGCGGCGCCGGAATATCGTTCGCCTGCGCGCTCATGACGCATCTCCGGCGCGCGGCAGATGCGCGGCGAGCGCTTCCTCGAGATGCGCGCGCAGATCGACCGGCGCTTCCGCGAGCGCCGCTGCGCAGAACGCGACGATCAGGAGATGCCGTGCCGCTTCGATCGGTAATCCGCGCGAGCGAAGATAGAAAAGCGCGTGCTCGTCGAGCCGTCCGACCGTCGCGCCGTGCGCGGCCTTGACTTCGTCGGCGTGGATCTCGAGCACCGGCTGCGTGTCGATCTCCGCATTCGGAGAGAGCAGCAGGTTCTTGTTCGAGAGATTCGCGTCGGCGCCGTCCGCGCCGGGCGCGACCGTGATCGCGCCGTGGAACACGCCGCGCGACCGCTCGTCGGCGGCACCGCGCCAGACGACGTCGCTCGTCGTGTCGCGCGCGTCGTGACGGATGTCGAGATGCGTGTCGGTATGCTGCCGACCGCGCAGCGCGAAGACGCCGCGCGAGACGAAGCGCGCGCCGCGTCCGGAGAGATCGACCGCGAGATCGTGACGCGCGAGCCGCGCGCCGATCTCGAGCACGTGCGACGTCGCAGTCGCATCGCAGGCGAGCGCGATCTCGCTGCGGCGGATCAGCGTCGCGTCGCTCGCGGCATCCTGGATCTCGACGAGATCGAGCCGCGCGCCGGCACCGAGCGAGGCCTGCACGACGACGTTGCCGAGCTGCGAAGCCGCGTCGGCGCCAACGTGATGCAAGACGATGCGCAGCGATGCGTGCTCGCCGAGCTCGATCAGCGCGCGAGCGTGCCATGCGATGTCGCGTCCGGCGCCGACGAAGACGAGATGGACCGGCGTGTCGATTCGGCTCGAAGGCGCGATGCGGATCAGCGGACCATCGATCGCGAGCGCCGTATTGAGCCGCGCGAACGCCGTGTCGGCTCCGTCGTATTCGCGCGCGAGCAAGGCGCGCCACGGCTCGAGCTCGGCTGCGTTCGCATGGCCGAGCGTCGAGATCGCAGCGCCGGCAGTGGCATCAGGCCGGGAAAGATCGTAACGATAAACGCCATTGACGAAGACGAGCCGCGGCCCGTCGATCGGCAGCGTGAACAGCGCGGGATCGATCGCGCGCTTCGTCGCCTCGCCGTCGCCGCGCGCCGGACGCGATTCGCCTAGAGCGCGCAGGCTCGTGTACTTCCATGCCTCGTTGCGCGCGCCGGGCAAGCCTTCGCGCGCGAGCGCATCCGCAGCCGCTCGGCGCGCATGCGCGAGCCAGGCGGGTCCGTCCGGCGCGACGGCTTCGCGATCGAGCAGCGATTCGAGCAGCGCGCTCGCCACCTCAGGCCGCTCCGGCGCCGATCCGCTCGGGCGCGTGGCGTCCCGCGATCCACGCGTAGCCGTGCTCCTCGAGCTTGTGCGCGAGCGTGGCGTCGCCGCTCTCGACGATGCGTCCGTCCGCGAGCACGTGCACGAAGTCGGGCACGATGTAATCGAGCAGGCGCTGGTAATGCGTGATGACGACGAACGCGCGCGACGCATCGCGCATCGCGTTGACGCCGTCGGCAACCATCTTCAAAGCATCGATGTCGAGGCCGGAATCGGTTTCGTCGAGGATCGCGAGCTTCGGCTCGAGCAGCGCCATCTGGAAGATCTCGTTGCGCTTCTTCTCGCCGCCCGAGAAACCTTCGTTGACGGCGCGGTGCAGCAGCTCGTCCTTGAAATGCAGCACCGCAAGCTTCTCGCGCACGCGCTTCAGGAACTGCATCGAATCGAGCTCGGCTTCGCCGCGATGCCGGCGCTGCGCGTTCAGCGCCGTGCGCAGGAAATACGTGTTGTTGACGCCCGGAATCTCGACCGGATACTGGAATGCGAGGAACACGCCTTCGGCGGCGCGCTCTTCAGGCTCCAGCGCGAGCAGATCGCGTCCCATGTACTCGATCGTGCCGCGCGTGATGTCGTAGCCTTCGCGTCCCGCGAGCACGTTGCCGAGTGTCGACTTGCCGGCGCCGTTCGGGCCCATGATCGCATGCACTTCGCCGGCGTTCACGGCGAGCGATACGCCTTTCAGGATTTCCTTGCCCGCGACGCGGACGTGCAGGTCGTCGATCTTCAGCATCGGCATCGTCGCGCTCACTTCGAAGGCGCCTCGTGTCGCGGCATCATGTATGGCGTCGGATCGCGCGGGATGTTCATGACGAGCGGCTTCGAAGGCGTCGATTCGCACGCGCGATAGTCGGGACGATCTTCAGCCGAATCCGCACGCGCGAGATCGCAATCGAGATCGATCGCGGCATAGCGGTCGGCGTTCGGCTCGATCGGCCAGAGCTTCCGCGCCTTCAGCACGTTGCCGGTCTCGAGCCAGTACGTCGGCAGCTCGCCGTTCGTATCGCCGTCGGACTTCGCCTGCGCGGAATGCAGCGGGCCGGACGAGGGAATGAAGAAGCGCCCGTCGCGGCCGGCGTAGCCGCAGTTGCGGATCTCGCTGCCGCTCTGGCGCAGGCACACGTTCGTCACGGGGTCCGTGCCGAAATTCCGGAGCTGGCCGTGGATCTCCGGCGTGTACTTCTTCGGCGCGGATTCGGCGGCAGCGGCCGCGAACGAGATCGACGTCAGCAACAAAAGGCAAAAGCGCGCGCTCATCCGACGGCTCCCTCCAGCGACACTTCGAGCAGCTTCTTCGCTTCGACCGCGAACTCCATCGGCAATTCCCGGAACACCTGCTTGCAGAAGCCGTCGACGATCATCGAGACCGCGTCCTCCTCGCCGATGCCGCGCGAGCGGCAATAGAACAGCTGATCCTCCGAGATCTTCGACGTCGTCGCCTCGTGCTCGACGATCGCGGCCGGATTCTTGACTTCGATGTACGGAAACGTGTGCGCGCCGCATTCTTTGCCGATCAGGAGCGAATCGCACTGCGTGTGGTTGCGCGCGCCGTCGGCGCCGCGCTCGACCTTGACGAGCCCGCGATACGTGTTCTGCCCGCGTCCGGCACTGATGCCCTTCGAGACGATCTTCGACTTCGTGTTGCGGCCGATGTGGATCATCTTCGTGCCGGTGTCGGCCTGCTGGCGGTGGTGCGTCAGCGCGACCGAATTGAACTCGCCGACCGAATCGTCGCCGCGCAGGATGCAGCTCGGATACTTCCAGGTGATCGCGGAGCCCGTCTCGACCTGCGTCCACGAGATCTTCGAGCGCGCGCCGCGGCAGTCGCCGCGCTTCGTCACGAAGTTGTAGATGCCGCCCTTGCCGTTCTCGTCGCCCGGATACCAGTTCTGCACGGTCGAGTACTTGATGCTCGCGTCGTCCTGCGCGACGAGCTCGACGACGGCCGCGTGCAACTGGTTCTCGTCGCGCATCGGCGCGGTGCAACCTTCGAGATACGAGACGCTCGCGCGCTCTTCGGCGATCAGGAGCGTGCGCTCGAACTGGCCCGTGTCGCGCGCGTTGATGCGGAAATACGTCGAGAGCTCCATCGGGCAGCGCACGCCTTTCGGCACGAAGACGAAGCTTCCGTCCGAGAACACGGCCGAGTTCAGCGACGCGAAGAAGTTGTCGGCGATCGGGACGACGCTGCCGAGATATTTCCTGACGAGATCCGGATGCTCGCGGATCGCCTCGGACATCGAGCAGAAGATCACGCCGACTCGCGCGAGCTCGTCGCGGAACGTCGTGCCGACCGACACCGAATCGAACACCGCATCGACCGCGACGCCGGCGAGCCGAGCGCGCTCGTGCAGCGGAACGCCGAGCTTCTCGTAGGTCTCGAGCAGCTTCGGGTCGACCTCGGCTAGCGATTTTGGTCGATTCTTCGGCGCGGCGTAATAGCGGATCGCCTGGAAGTCGATCGCATCGATCGAGAGCTTCGCCCAATGCGGAGGCGTCATCGTCAGCCAGTGGCGATACGCCTTGAGACGCCACTCGGTCATCCATTCCGGCTCGCCCTTGCGCGCCGAGATCGCGCGCACGACGTCTTCGCTCAGGCCCGGCGGCAGCGATTCGGTTTCGATGTCGGTGACGAAGCCCGCGTCGTAGCGGCGATTGATCGCCGCGGCGACCGCGTCCGGCGGCGCGATGCGCTCGCGGAGCTCGTTCTCGATCTGGATGCGTTCGGTGGCCATGGATCCTTCGGGCTGCCTCGGACGATGCGCGCGCGTCAGACCGCGACGCGCAACGGAATCGCCGCGCGCGGCTTCGTCGGCGGATGCAGCATGTCGGCGATCGTGACGCTCGCGAGCGCGCCCGCGATCGCGTGGCTGATGCGCTGCCAGTTCACGCGCACGCCGCAATGCGGCTCGTGGCCGCAGAGGCCCGCGTGCGCGCTGCATTCGGTCATGCCGATCGGTCCTTCCATCGCAGTCACGATGTCGGCGATCGTGATGCGATCCGGCGCGCGAGCGAGCCGATAACCGCCGTTGATGCCGCGCGTCGACGCGACGAGCCCCGCCTGCGCGAGCTGCTTCAGCAATTTGCTGACGGTCGGCAATTCGAGCCGCGCGCGCTCGGCGAGCGCCTGCGCGCTCATGACGCCGTCGCCGGCGGCGAGGCAGGTCATGACGACGGTCGCGTAGTCGGTGAGTTTGCTGACGCGGAGCATGGCGAAGCGCGGACTTAAAACAGGACTGAAATAGTAC
>DASZWL010000003.1:0-7100 GCA_035546695.1 Rhodanobacteraceae bacterium
GTCTCGAACCGGCTCAACGCAGAACGCCCTCCTGTGCGTCAAGCGTAGGACTGGGCTTCGCTCGCCGCAATGGCGCAGACGCCCGCTCGCGAGATGTATCCACGAAAGGGGTGGGTGCGAGAACGAAGAAAACGCGGGCAATCGAATCCGGACGCTGTCACGTGCGATCCGGTGCGCGGGGCACTGACGTGGTGGGCCGTGATGGGATCGAACCATCGACCAATGGATTAAAAGTCCACTGCTCTACCGCTGAGCTAACGGCCCGGAACAAAGTCGAATCGCGCGCGGCGACCGGTGTGGCCGTTCCCGCAGGGATCGGGAACGTTCTTCCGCGCGCGTCGCGAGCGCGCGCGTGATCGGGATGATTCCCGGAATGCGCGGCTCGTCTTCGCGGGCCGGATTGTAGCGTCGCGGCCGGCTTGCCCGCCATCGCCGGGCGATATCCAAGGCGCCGCAACGCCTTGCGTTCCGATTTCATCGACCCAAAGTCGCCGCGTTCGTTGCGGTGGATTCAGCGATAGCGCGTCGGATCCCCGATGCCTGCGTCGCGAAAGCCTTGCGCGCGCAGCCGGCAGGCGTCGCATTCGCCGCAGGCGAGGCCTTCGGCGTTCGCCTGGTAGCACGACACGGTCGCGGCGAAGTCGACGCCGAGGCGCGTACCTTCGCGGACGATGTCGGCCTTGCTCATGCGGATCAGCGGCGCGTGCACGCGAAGATGCGCGCCTTCGACGCCGGCTTTCGTCGCGCGGTTCGCGAGCGTTTCGAACGCTTCGACGAACTCCGGCCGGCAATCGGGATAGCCCGAATAGTCGACTGCGTTGACGCCGCACCAGATGTCGCGCGCGCCGAGCACTTCGGCCCAGCCGAGCGCGATCGACAGCATGATCGTGTTGCGCGCGGGCACGTACGTGATCGGGATGCCGTCGCTCGCGTGTGTCGGCACGTCGATGTCGGCGGTCAGCGCCGATCCTCCGATGCTGCGGAGATCGACGTGCACGGTCTTGTGCTGGACCGCGCCGAGCATCTTCGCGACACGCGCGGCTGCGGCGAGCTCGGAGGCGTGGCGTTGTCCGTAATCGACACTCAGCGCGTGACAGACGAAACCGCGTTCGCGCGCGATCGCGAGCGTGACGGCGGAATCCATGCCGCCCGAGACGAGGACGACCGCGCGGGCACCGGGCTGCATCGTCACGTTCCCGGCGTCTCGCCCCAGAGCGCCTTGTGCAGCTGGAGCTGGAAGCGCACCGGCAGTCTATCTTCGAGGATCCATCCGGCGAGATCGCGCGGCGCAAGCCGTCCGTAAACCGGCGACAGCAGCACCGTGCAGCGCTCGGCGAGCGCGTGTTCGGCGATGCGTGCGCGCGACCATTCGAAGTCGGCTCGATCGGCGACGACGATCTTGATCTGGTCGCGTGGGGAAAGATGCGCGAGATTCGACCAGAGATTGCGCTTCTCCTCGCCCGATCCCGGCGCCTTGAGATCGACGACCTTGCGCACGCGTGCATCGACGTTCGCGACGTCAATGGCTCCCGAAGTCTCGAGCGAAACCTCGTATCCCGCATCGCAGAGCCGGGCGAGCAGCGCAATGCAGCGTTTCTGCGCCAGCGGCTCGCCGCCGGTCACGCAGACGTGGCGTGCGCGATAACTTGCGACCGTTGCGAGGATCGCATCGATCGTCTGCCATGCGCCGCCGTGGAACGCGTATTCGGTGTCGCACCAGACGCAGCGGAGCGGACAGCCGGTCAGGCGCACGAATACCGTCGGCCAGCCGACGGCGTCCGCTTCGCCTTGCAACGAATGGAAAATCTCGGTGACGCGCAGGCGATCCGGCGCGTCGACATCGCGGTCGGGAGCGTCACCGGCATCCGCGACGGCGACGGCGTGCGCGCTCAGCGCCGGCTTTCCGACTTCAGCGCGCGCAGGCGTCCTTGCGCGAGATGCGCGACCGTCGTATCGGGATACTTCTCGACGACCTGATTCAACGTGGCTTCGGCCTGATCCCACTGTTTGAGCTCGTACTGGCTGTAACCGACCTTGAGCAGCGCATCGGGCGCCTTCGCGCTGCCGGGATAGCGATCGAGCAGCGTCTGGAACGATTCGAGCGCGATCTTGTAGTTCTGCGTCACGTAATACGATTCGCCGAGCCAGTAATACGCATTGCCGGCGAGCGCGCTGTCCGGATATTGATCCAGGAACGACTGGAAGCGCCGCGCCGCTTCGGCGTAGCGTCCATCCTTCAGCGCCGCGAACGCCGCATCGTACGCGGGCTGCTCGCCGGCCGCGTCGGGCGCAGGCATGGCCGTATCGGCGTCGAGATTGCCGCGCTCGTCGTCGTGCAGCTCGCCGACGTTGCCTCGCGCGCCCGCTGGCACGTCGTTGCCGCGCGGCGCGGGTGGCGAGGCGGTGGCGCGACCGCCACCGAGCTCGATGTCGGGCGGCTGCGTAGGCTCGGCGGAGCCGCCGGCTGCGGCGGGCGCCGCGCCGGCGGGCGTATGGCCTTCCAGACGTCCGATCCGCGAATCGAGATCGATGTACTGGTCCTTGCTGCGCTGGCTCGCCTGATCGAGCGCGTGCTTGAACTCGTCGACCTGTCCCTGCAACTGCTGCACCTGCGATTGCAGCGCCTGGATCTGGTTGACGAGCTCGACGGCATTGCCGCCCTGCCCGCCCGCCTGCTGCTGTTCGAGGCGCTCGACGCGCTCGGCCAGCGAGAGACGCTGTGCGTGCGCAGGCGTCGCGACAGCGACGGCCACGAGGACCGCCGCTGCCACGAAGCTCGGGCGCAGGAGCTGCACTTGACTCATGCGATTCACTTTGTCCCGCCGCTTACTTGGCGGTGTAGACGATCTCGACGCGGCGGTTCTTCGACCAGCACGATTCGTCGTGCTGACGGCAGACCGGACGCTCTTCGCCGTAGCTCACGACATTGAGCTGCGAGGACGACGCGCCAGCAGCCGAGAGCGCGCTCTGCACCGCGTTGCCGCGGCGCTCGCCGAGACCGAGGTTGTATTCGCGCGAGCCGCGCTCGTCGGCATTGCCTTCCAGACGCACGCGCGCTTCGGGGAACTGGCGCAGGTACGCGGCATGGCAGGCGATCTGCGCCTGGAACTCGGGCTTGATCTCGGTGCGGTCGAGATCGAAGTAGACGACGCGCTGGCGCAGGCACGAATCGGTGTCGAGGCTGTCGCGCGTGTATTTGCCGGTCGATTCCATCGGCTCCGTCGTGGTCGGCGGCGGCGTTTCCTCGACCGGCGGCGCCGGCTTCGTGTTCTTCTTCGCGCAGGCAGCGACGCCGGCGACGAGGATGGCTGCGAATATCACTCTGCTGATGTTCTTCATGGCATGTCCTTTTTCTGTTCTTGGAGGTTCGGAAAAAGAAATCGGGAGCGCTCGATCGTTCAGCCTCGGGCGCTGTTATTCCATAGTCGGATTAACGCTGGCGGAACGGACCCCAGGCAGGCTCGCGCACGTCGCCGTCGGCGAGGACGAGACGCTGCCGGACACGGCCGTCTGCGGACACGGCGTAGAGCACGCCGCGCGAGCCTTCGCTCGTCGCATACAGCAGCATGCTTCCGTTCGGGGCGAAACTCGGGGATTCATCCTGATTGCCGGGCGATACCAGCGTCGTCTGGCCGGTTGCGCGGTCGAGAACCGCGATACGATACACGTTTCCGTTGCCCTGCACCATTGCGAGCTTGATGCCTTTTGCATCGACGACGCTCGCGCGCGCGTTGTATTGCCCGTCGAACGTGATGCGCGTCGGCTCTCCGCCCGAAGGCGAGACCTGATAGATCTGCGGCTTGCCCGCGCGGTCGGACGTGAAGTAGATGCTCTGTCCGTCCGGCGCCCACACAGGTTCCGTGTCGATCGCGAAATGCTTCGTGATCTGCGTCGTCGCGCGGCTGCCGAGATCCATGACGTAGACGTCGGGATTGCCGCCTTTCGACAGCGTCAGCGCGAGCCGCGATCCGTCCGGCGAGAACGCCGGCGCGCCGTTGATGCCTTTCGACGCGGATACCTGCTGACGCGAGCCGGTCGCGAGATCCTGGATGAAGATCGACGAGTTGCCGCTCTCGAACGAGTTGTAGGCGAGCTTGCGTCCGTCCGGCGACCATGCCGGCGAGAGCAGCGGCTCGCGCGAGCGCACGACGACCTGCGGATTGAAGCCGTCCGAATCGGCGACCATTAGCGCGTACTGGATGTTCGGCGCGGTGCCGGTCGCGGTGACGTAGGCGATGCGCGTCCAGAACGCGCCGCGCACGCCGAGGATCTTCTCGTAGATGATGTCGGCGATCTGGTGCGCGACGTCGCGCAGCGCCGTCCGCTGTCCGCTGATCGCGAGCCCCGCCATGCGGCTCTGCTTGCCGACGTCGAACAATTCGAACTCGACGCGGACGCCGCCGTCGCCGGAATCGGTCGCGTGGCCGACGACGAGGTAATCCTGCTTGAGGAGCCGCCACGTCGCGAACTTGACCTCGGCCTCGCGCGTCGGCGTCTCGACGATGTCGCTCTTCGGCAGCGTGCGGAATTGTCCCGAACGCGCGAGATCGGCGCGCACGACCTCGCCGACGTCGGTCTCGGGCGGCAGGCCCGCGCCGTCGAAGCCGAACGGGACGACCGCGATCGGCACCGCCGACGGATTGCCGTTCGAGATCGTGATGTCGAGCTGCTGCTGCGCGTTCGCGGACGATGCGAACACGCAGGCAGCGACGATGAGGAAGAGAGCCGACAGGCAGCACGCCACCCCCCTGCCGTCATGCCCGCGAAAGCGGGAATCCATTTTCGGCCGGGCAATGGATGCCCGCTTTCGCGGGCATGACGACAAGGGAGGAAGCTCGTTGTGCATCTTCATTCGTTCATCCGTCGTAAGTGAAAGTGAAGCGGATCGAGCGCTGGAATACTTTTTCGTAACCCTGATACGGCAACGGCGCCGCCTTGCGCACGGCCGACTCGATCGAGTTGCGCGTGACCTGATCGGCGTTACACGGCGTCGATACAGACACGCTGAGAAGATCCCCTCCGGGAATCTGCGTGATGACGAGCGTGCAGCGCAGACCCGGCGCGGCACTGTCGGGCCGGTTCCAATTGTTTGTCACGGCTGTCTGAATCGCAGCCGCATAGCGCGCGGCGAGATCGTCGTCCTGGCCGCCGGCGCCGGTCTGGGCCTGCTCGGCTTCGTGCTCGGCCTGCTGATCGACGCGCGGCTTCTCGGCTTTCGCGCGGTCGGCGCGCTGGCGATCCTCGAGCTGCGCGAGCTTTTCCTTCTCGAGCTTCAGCGCCTTCTCGGCGGCCTCGCGCTGCTTGCGGATATCGGCGAGCTGCTTCTTGCGCTCTTCTTCCTTGCGCTGCTGTTCCTCGAGCAGCGCCTGCTCGCGGCGGTGTTTCTCTTCCTGCTCGCGCTTCTCCTGCTCGGCCTTCTCGGCTGCGAGCGCGGTGATGCGTTCCTGCTCCTTCGTATCCTCGTGGACGACGGTCGGCGGCGGCGTCTCGATCTGCGGCGGCTTGGGCGGCTCGGGTTTCGGCGGCTTCGGCGGCTCGGGCTTCGGCAGCTCCGGCTTCGGCGTCGCGAGCTTCGGGCTCGAGACGGCGACACTCTTCGGCGCGGCGGTCGGCCCGATCAGATCGACTTCGATCACCGGCCCCGGCACGCTGACCGGCCGCGTTTCGCTCGTCCACCATAGCCCGACGAGCATCAGCAGGATGCAGATCGCGTGGACGGCGAGCGCAAGACCGAATGCGCGCAGCTTGTCGCCGAAGCTCTCCATCGTCTCAATGCGCGCCTTCGGCCTGCTCGGGCTGGCTCATGAGGCCGACCTTGGCGACGCCGCTCTGCTGCAGCAGCACCATCGCCGAATAGACCTGTCCGTAGTCGGCGCGCGTGTCGCCGGCGACGAGCACCTGCAACTGCGGGTTCTCGCGCACGAACGCGCCGATCTTCGCGACCAGCGCCTCTGGCTCGATCGGCTCGCGCTTCGCGGGTCCGAGCGTGAGGAAGAGATGGCCGTCCTTGTCGACGCTGACGACCGCCGGCTCCTTGTCGTTCTGGATCGCCTTCGCCTTCGACTGCGGCAGCTGGATGTCGACGCCGAGATTCAAAAGCGGCGCGGTCACCATGAAGATGATCAGCAGCACGAGCATGACGTCGATGTACGGGACGACGTTGATCTCGGCCTTGAGTTTGCGTTTGCGGCGGCGGAGGGTTGAGTAGGTCATGGGGTTGGAAGGCTGAGCCGATAGGGCGGGCTTCAGCCCGCCGTCAATCCCGGTGGGCTGAAGCCCACCCTATTCCTCGACGTGCGCCTGGCGCGCGAGGATCGACGAGAACTCCTCGACGAACGTGTCGTAGCGCACGCTGATGCGCTCGAGCTTCGTCGAGAAGCGGTTGTAGGCCCACACGGCGGGGATCGCGGCGAAGAGGCCCATCGCGGTCGCGATCAGCGCCTCGGAGATGCCGGGCGCGACCATCGCGATCGTCGCTTCCTTGACGTTCGCGAGGCCCTGGAACGCGATCATGATGCCCCACACCGTGCCGAAGAGACCGACGTACGGGCTGATCGAGCCGACGTTGGCGAGGAATTCGAGGCTCTGCTCGAGGCGATCGACCTCGCGCGTCGAGGCGACGCGCATCGCGCGCTGCGCGCCTTCGAGCAGCGCGCGCGAATCGACGCCGCGGCGCTGGCGAAGCCGCGCGAACTCGCGAAAACCCGCCTCGAAGATCGCGGCGCTGCCGGTGATGCGCTCGCCGGCGCTCGTGATCTCCTTGAAGAGGCCGGCGAGATCGGCGCCGGACCAGAAGCGCTCCTCGAACTCGTCCGCGCCTGCGTTCGCGCGATCGAGCAGCGCTTTCTTGCGGAAGATGATGAACCACGACGCGATCGAGAACGCGATCAGGATGCCGAGCACGAGCTTCACCGGCAGGCTCGCGCCGAGGACGAGGGCGAAAACGTTGAGTTCGTTGTTCATGAGCTCGCTATGACATCGAGAAGGTGTTCGGGAATCGGACGCGGCCGGAAACCGGTCGCGTCGAGACAGGCGACGCGCACGCGCGCTTCGACCAGCGCGCGCGCCTCGGGTTCGCGCTTGAGCGTCTGCGCGACGAC
>DASZWL010000004.1:0-6924 GCA_035546695.1 Rhodanobacteraceae bacterium
GAGCCGGTCGGACCCGTGACGAGCAGAATGCCGTGCGGCCGCGCGATCAGATCTTCCAGACGCGAGCGCAGACCGTCGTCCATGCCGAGCTGCCCGAGATCGAGCTTGCCCGCCTGCTTGTCGAGAAGACGCAGCACGACGCGCTCGCCGCGGCCTGTGGGAATCGTCGAGACGCGCACGTCGACCGGACGCCCCGCGATGCGCAGGCCGATGCGTCCGTCCTGCGGCAGGCGCTTCTCGGCGATGTCGAGCTTCGCCATGACCTTGATGCGCGAGACGACCGCGTTCGCGATCGCCTTCTGCGGCGCCAGCACCTCGCGCAGAACGCCGTCGATGCGGAAGCGCACGACGAGGCGGTTCTCGTACGGCTCGATGTGGATGTCCGAAGCGCCTTCCTTGACGGCTTCGGTCAGGAGCGCATTGATGAGCCGGATGATCGGCGCATCGTCCTCGCTTTCGAGGAGGTCTTCGGGTTCCGGCAATTCGTCGGCGAGCGTCTTGAGATCGAGCCGCTCGTCGAAATCGGAGACCATCGCGCGCGCGTCGTCGCCCTGCTCGTAGAGATCGCGCAGGAGGCGTTCGAACTCGCCCGCCGGCAGCGTCGTGAACGAGAGCGGCGCGCCGAGATGGCGACGGAGCTCGGCGAGGATCTCGACGCGCACGCCGTCGCGGCAAGCGATCTCGGCGCGATCGCCGCGCCAGCCGGTCAACGCGACGCCGTGACGGCGCGCATAGCCGAAGCCCGGCCGCGACGGACGCGCGACTTCGCTCACGGCCGGCGATTCTCCGGTTGCGTCGCGTCGGGCGCGCCGTCGAGCGTCGGGCTCGCGAGGAAGTCGTGCACTTCGGGGAGGAGCGGACGCTGCGACGGCGGCGTGATCGGCCAGCCTTCCTCGCGATGCTCGAGCTGCTCGGTGCGCATGTAGTTGTACTTCTCGCTGGAAACCGAGGCTTCGGTCGCCGCGTCGCGCAGGATGCGCGGATGCAGGAACACCATGAGATCGGTCTTCGAGCGGCTGTTCGTGCGGTAGCGGAACAGGTTGCCGAGCAGCGGGATGTCGCCGAGCACCGGCACTTTCTGATCGTTGTCCTTGAGCTGGTTGTCGATGAGCCCGCCGAGCACGAGCAGCGAGTTGTCGGCGACGAGGACGCTCGTCGTCACCTCGCGCTTGTTCGTGACGAGATCGACCGCGCCCTGCACCGGCGGCAGCAGGTTCGAAACTTCCTGATGCAGATCGAGCCGCACCGAATCGCCCTCGTTGATGTGCGGCGTCACCTTCAGCACGAGGCCGACGTCCTTGCGCTCGATCGTCTGGAACGGATTCGTGATGCCGGTCGTCGTCGTCGATCCGTTCGCGGTCGTCGTCTGCGAACCGAGCGCGTTCGTCGTGTACTGGCCGGTCAGGAACGGCACTTCCTGCGCGACCTTGATCTCGGCCTCCTGGTTGTCGAGCGTCAGCACCGACGGCGTCGAGAGGATGTTCGACTTGCCGTCGCCCTGCAGCGCCGTCACCAGCGCGCCGAGCTGGAAGATCGTGTTGTTTCCGATCTTGATCGAGCCGTTGATGTAGCCGAGGTTGAAGCCGTTGCCGACGCCGAGCGGATTCTGCGCGGCGTTGATGATGTTGTTGCCGGGCGACGTGCCGGTGAAATTCGTGCCGCCGATCACGCTGTCGCGGAAGCTGCCGTCGGCGTTCTGCTTGAACGGCAACTGCCACTGCACGCCGATCTCGCTCGCGGTCTGGTCGGCGACCTCGGCGATGACGGCTTCGATCAGCACCTGCGCGCGGCGCACGTCGAGCTGGCGCACGACCGAAGCGAGCGAGCGGAACACGGCCGGCGGGGCCGAGATGACGAGCGCGTTGTTCTCCTCGTGCGCCTGGATGGTCGCCGGCAGCGCGACGCCTGCCGCTTCGCCGGATTTCGCGGCCGTCGGCGGCGCGACGCCGGTCAGCGTCGCCGCGACGCCCTGGAGGATCGGCACGAGATCCTTCGCGTTCGCGTACCGCAGATAAATCACCTGCGTGTCGCCACCGTTCTCGATCGGCGTATCGAGATGCGCGACGAGCGCACGCATCTTGAGGCGCCCAGCTTTCGGCCCCGACAGCAGGATCGAATTCGTGCGCGTGTCGGCGAAGACGCGCTGCGCCTCGCCGGGCGCGGCGCTCTTGTCGTCGGCGAGCAGCGTCAACGTGCGCGCAAGCTCCGCCGCGTTCGCGTGCGCGAGCGGAATGACTTCGACCTCGGCGTCCGACACCGTGTCGATGCGTTGGATGATCCCGACGAGCCGCTCGACGTTGCCGGCGCGATCGGACACGACGAGCGAGTTCGACGAAGCATGCGCGATCAGCTGGCCACCCTGCGCCATCAGCGGACGCAGGATCGGCACGAGCTCGGTCGCCGCGACGTGCTTGACCGGCACGATCTGCGTGACAATCGCATCGGGCGATCGCTCGCCGGCCGACACGCTCGCGCCGTCCTGCTGCGCCTGCGCCTCCGGCACGATCTTGACCATGCTGCCGGACGGCACCGCCGCGTAGCCGTGCACGCGCAACACCGACAGGAACACGTCGTAGATCTCGTCCGGCTTCATCGGATGCGCCGAGATCACGGTGACCTTGCCCTGCACGGTCGGCGCGACGATGAAGTTCTTGCCGGTGATCTCGCTGACGGTCGCGATCAGCGCCTCGATGTCGGCGTCCTTCATGTTCAGCGTGTGGCGTCCGTCCGGCGTGATCTCGTGACCGGGCTGCGTCGCCGTCGGCGTGGCCGGCGATTGCGCGGACGCGTTCATCGCCGCGAAGACGAGCAGCAGGAAAGCACACAAGGTGCGGAAGCGCTTCATCGGCAGGTTCATCCGGTACGGGTTCTCACGCTCGTTCGATCGCGGCGTCATCCGCATGCTCACTTGAGGCTGATCGTGACGTCGACCGGCTTGCCGTCGCGAAGCACGGTCACTCGCGCGCTCGCGGCCGTGCGCAGGCCTTCGATGATCTGCTGTCCGCGCGCAAGCGAATCGACCGGCGCGCCGTTGACGGCCGTGACGACGTCGCCGGTACGCAGGCCCATTGCGCTCATCAGTGCCGCGTCGGTGCCGGTACCGACGCGCACGCCGGTGACGCGCCCGCCTTCGACGACCGGCGCGATCTGCACGAGACGCGCAAGGTCTTCGGGATGCTCGCGCGCACGCTCGATGACCTGGCGCGTTTCCGGCGACATCGCGCGCGTCTGGAGCGCGCCGGCTTGCGAGGTCGGCGACGATGCCGACCCGCGCGAGCCCGCGACACGCGGGGACGGCGGGCGCACGATCTCGGTCGGCATCAGATTGCGATCGCGTGTCAGCGTCAGTGTCGATTCGACGCCGTCGCGCGAGAGCGTCACGCGATCGGAGTAGACGCGCGTGAGCTTCACGTTCGACGAGACGATCTCGCCGGCGCGATACGCGTGCTCGCCGGAACCCGTGTCGATGACGGCGATGCCGGACGCGGGATCTCGGTCGGCGAGCGTGCCGCGCAGGATCATCGACTGCGCCGCTGCCGCGCCGCCGCCCGCCGCGACGGGCGTGTCGCCGAAGAGATGCCACTTCGCGATCGAAGCCGACGGCGCGCCGGCCGCTTCTCCGACACGCACGGATGCTCCGTCGTACGCGGCATCGCCGCCCGGCACGAGCAGGCGGACGAGCCGCACCGCGAGCCACAGCACGGCAGCGGCGAGCACGATGCAGGCGGCGAGCGCAGCGCCTTCGAGGCCGCGCCCGCGATCGATGTTCCAGCGCCACGCCATGCGCGGGCCCTTCCCTCCGTCGAAGCGGCAAGCGTAGCAAAAAGGCGCCGGCGCGCCGTGTCCGCTTTTCGCGGAAACCTGCGTTCCCCCGCACGAGCCGGCGCTTTTCGCCGGTGCTCGTCAGGGAGAACCACAGCATGAATGCCCTTTTCGACAACACGCGCCGCCGCGCGATGCCCCACGGCTTCGGCCCGGCGCTCGGCGCGCTGCTCGCGCTCACCGCTCCGGCAGCCATCGCGCAAACCGCCGCCGCACCCTGGGTCGTCGACGGCTCGACCTACGTTCCCGATCCCGGCTACAACTCGGGCCTCTACGGCGCCGACGCGTTCGCCGGCAACGAGTCGTACAGCTACCGCGCGAAGAAGCTCGTGCGGCTCGACGACGGAGACGTCATCGTCGCGGCGATCGTGCCGGCCGGCTCCGGCAGCAACGGCAACGCGGTCAACCTCGGCCTCGTGCGCTACGACGCAGCCGGCCATCGCGTCGCGTGGACGAATCCGCCGCCGCTGAACGCGTTCTTCGGCAACCAGTACATCGTCTATCCGAACGTCAACGACGCGAACAACCAGGACACGGTCAGCGACATCAAGGACATGCGCCGGATCGGCGATCGCGTCTTCATCCTGATCGATCATCCGTTCGCCGGCACCGCCGACATGGACACCCGCGTGCTCGTGTTCGGAACGGACGGTCATTTCATCAGCACGAACTCGATCACGACGACGACGTATGCCGAATACGGCGGCGGCATCGCGGTCGCGAGCAATCTCCTGCTTCCGGAGACGATCACGCTGGCCTACGCCGGCACGACGGTCGTCGCCGACGGAACGGAGCGGCCGACGTACCGCCGCTTCACCGTCGAGGCGGACGGCTCGCTGAGCCCGCTGACCGACATCGTCTACATCACGGCCGGCAACTACTGCGACAGCACGCACGACTGCGAGCTGCACGGCATCGCGGCGGGCGGCTCACCGATCGGCGCGCCGACGCGCTATTACCTCGTCGGCGGACGCCAGTATTCCGGCGACGACTGGGATTACCTCGTCTTCGCGGTCCTGCCGAGCGGCGCGCCCGCGACGTCGTTCGACGGCGACGGCGCGGAGTTCTACAACTTCGACAACGGCGGCAACGACCACGACGTCGCGAACACCGTGTACGCCTCGCGCGGCCTCACCGGCGACTCGATCTATATTGCCGGCGAAGTCGCGCGCGACTGCAAGCCCGGTGTCGGCGTCGTCAAGATCGACAGCGACGGCAATCGCATCGGCGATTTCGGTTCGGGCGGCGAGGTGATCGTCGGCGGCAGCACGCTCGCGGCACCCACGTGCGCGCTCCAGTACGCGCTCGGATCGGCACGCGCCGATTACGGACTCGCATCGACGCTCGACAGCGGCAAGCTCGCGATCGTCGGGCTCAACGTCTACGGTCCCGGCGTGCTCTGTCCCGTCGGCAATCCGTGTCCCGAAGACAACGTCGACGGCG
This sequence comes from Rhodanobacteraceae bacterium, assembly GCA_035546695.1. Lineage (GTDB taxonomy): Bacteria > Pseudomonadota > Gammaproteobacteria > Xanthomonadales > Rhodanobacteraceae > Dokdonella_A. Next base: position 5,266 of record DASZWL010000004.1, read on the forward strand.
AGCTCGTCGTCCTCGACAGCGCGAGCGGCGCCGTCGACTCGTTCCGCGGCTACGCGTTCTCCGATGCGCCGGGCGGTCCGCGCACGCGGCACACCGGGCTCTCCGGCGTCGTCGGCGACGGCGCCGGCAAGTTCACGGCGGCCGGCGACGCGCGCTATTTCCAGAACGCGCCCGGCGATGCGGCCGGACCCATGCAGGTCGCGACGATCCGCTTGATGAACGGCGGCGGCGATTCGATCTTCGCCGATGGCTTCGACGGCTGATCGCGATCGCGACGACGCAGGCGCCGCAATGCGGCGCCTGCGTTCAGCAAGACACGCGCGAGCGCGGCGTACACGCTTCGCAGTTCGCGCGGTCGATGCTGGAACGCGCGCCATCGCCACGCTACGCTCGACGGCGATGGCCGGCGAGAGCGAGCGCGTCACCGAACTTCTGCATCGATGGTCCGGCGGCGATGCCGAGGCGCTCGATCGCCTGCTGCCGAGCGTCTACGCCGATCTTCGCCGCATCGCGGCGAGCGCATTGCGCGCCGGACCCGCACAGGCGACGCTGCAGACGACCGCGCTCGCGCACGAGGTCATGCTGCGCCTGCTCGGCCGCACGCCGGCCGATTTCCGCGACACCGCGCATTTCCTCAACGCGTCGGCGCGCATGATGCGGCAGATCCTGATCGACCGCTCGCGCCGCGCGCACGCCGGCAAGCGCGGCGGCACATGGCTGCGCGACGATTTCGCCGAAGCGCTCGAGCTGCCGATCCCGGACGGCACCGATCTCGCCGCGCTCGACCGCGCGCTCGACGAGCTCGAATCGGTCGACGAGCGCATGGCGCGCGGCGTCGAGCTCCGCTATTTCGTCGGGCTCGACGTCGCCGAGGTCGCCGCGACGCTCGGCATCACGACGCGCACCGCGCGGCGCGACTGGGCCGCCGCGCGCGAATGGCTGCGCGATCGTCTCGACGCGCTGCCGTGACGCCGAACGGATCCGGCGCGACCGATTCCGCTGATCTCGCGGTGCTGCGCATCCTGCGCGAAGCGCTCGACGCCGAACCGGAGGATCGCGACGCGTTCGTCGCCGGACGCTGCAAGGGCGACGCGTCATTGCAGGCGCGCGTCATCGCGCTGCTCGACCGCACGCGCGACGCCGACGACGAAACGGATGCAAGGCACGCCGCGGACGCCGCCGATCCGCTGACCGGCGCGCGCGTCGGTCCGTTCCGCATCGTCGAGCGCGTCGGGCGCGGCGGCATGGGCGTCGTCTATCGCGCGACGCGCGAAGGCGATTTCGAGCACGAGGTCGCGATCAAGCTGATCCGGCGCGGCTTCGACTTCGACGACATCCGCGCACGCTTCCTGCGCGAGCGGCGCATCCTCGCGCGCCTCATCGACGGCGGCGTCGCGCCCGACGGCCGGCCGTGGTTCGCGCTCGAGTTCGTGCGCGGTGCGGCGATCACGCGCTGGTGCGACGCGAAAGGACTCGACGTCCGCGCGCGCATCGCGCTCTTCATCGACGTCTGCGCGGCCGTGCAACATGCGCATACGCAGCTCGTCGTGCACCGCGATCTCAAGCCCGGCAACGTGCTCGTCGACGACGCGGGCGTGCCGCGCCTGCTCGATTTCGGTGTTGCGGGATTGCTCGCCGACGACAGCGAGCCCGGCAGCG
>DASZWL010000005.1:0-3416 GCA_035546695.1 Rhodanobacteraceae bacterium
CGAGCCGCCGCCCGAGTGGAGCGTCTACGTCTCGATCGATTCGGTCGCGAAGGCGCTCGGCGCCGATCCCGATCGCGTCGGCCGATGCTTCGTCGAGGCCGATTACGTCACGTATTTCAACCTCATGCGCGGCGAGGCGAATCACGCCGATGCGGCGCCGTATACGCCGCGTGTCGCCGAGGGACAGCCGCTCGGTTGGCTGCACATCGGCGAAATGACGGCCGCGTATCTCGATCCTCCGGCAACGACCGATGCGGCTGCGCTCGACGGCATCGTGTTCCTCCGCTACCGGAACAATGCGTTCGAGGACGTCACCGCCGACGTGACGGCCGGGCGTCTTCCGATCGTGCTGCGCTGACCGGAGTCAGCGCTTTCCGCCGCGCTCGACGACGCGGAAATTGCCCGAGTACGCCGCGATGAGCTTCAGCGCGAGCGTGTCCGGAATCAGCTTGAAGAGCGCCTTGATCAGCCTGTACTGCGCGCCGACGACGCGCACGATCTCGCCGCGCTCGGCGGCGTCGATCCCGACGCGCGCGACGTCGTCGGCGCGAAGCCAGATCCACTTCGGCATCTTCGCGACGTTCCTGCGCGAGCCGGTGACGTCGTGGAACTCCGACAGCGTGAAGCCGGGACAAAGCGCGCAGACGTTGATGCCGTGATGCCGGTTCTCGAGCGCGAGCGCTTCGGAGAAGCGGATCAGATACGACTTCGACGCGGCGTAGAGCGTGTGTCCCGCCGGCGCCGGCATGAGTCCCGCGAACGATGCGACGTTGATCACGCGTCCGAACCCGCGCTCGCGCATGCCGGGCACGAAGCGCCAGCAAAGCTCCGTCGGAGCCTCGACCATCACACGCAGGAAAGCTTCGTGCGTCGCCCAGTCGCGCGACACGAGGCTGCCGGTCACGCCATAGCCGGCGCTGTTGACGAGCACGTCGATCGCGAGGCCGCGGCGCTCGGTTTCCGCGAACAGGAAATCCGGCGCGCCGGGATCGGCGAGATCGCACGCGATGCATTCGACCGCGACGCCATGCGCGGCGTGAAGCTCGGCCGCGAGCACTTCGAGGCGATCCTGCCTGCGTGCGGTCAGCACGAGCGCGTGTCCGCGCGTCGCAAGCTCGCGCGCGAACGCGGTGCCGATGCCGGAGGAGGCGCCGGTGACGAGGGCGTAGGAGTTTTGCGGCATGGGACTCCCGAGTTGCCGCCAGCCTATCGTGTCGACGCGAGTTTGCGAAACGAAGCCGCACGGACTGCATTCGATTTGGGGCGTAGCACTCTTGCGCGCGCTGAGGCGCTGGGTTCTCGCCCTCGCGGGGACGACGATGCGGCGTCCCCGCATCGTCAGTTGTCGCTTGCTGCCGGCGTCGCTATCCTTGCGCGCCTTTTCGAAACCACGGGATCGCGATGCGCCGTCCGCTCGTCGCCGGAAACTGGAAGATGCACGGCTCGCGCGCGATGGCTTCGGCGCTCGTCGGCGAAATCGCGGCGTCGCTGCCGGCCGGCGCCGACGTGGCCGTGCTGCCGCCGTTTCCGTATGTCGCCGCGCTGATCGAGCGCCATTCGGGCTCGAAGCTCGCGTTCGGCGCGCAGGATCTCTCGGAGCATGCGCAAGGCGCGTTCACGGGCGAAGTCTCGGGCGCGATGCTGAAGGACGTCGGCTGTACTTACGTCCTCGCCGGGCATTCGGAGCGTCGCCAGTATCACGGCGAGTCGGACGATTTCGTCGCGCGGAAGTTCGTCGCGGCGCAGCGCGCCGGGCTCGTGCCGATCCTCTGCGTCGGCGAGACGCTTGAAGAGCGCGACGGCGGCACCACTGAAGCCGTGATCGCGCGGCAGCTCGACGCGGTCGTCGACGTCGCCGGCATCGATGCGTTCGCGAGCGCGGTCGTCGCTTACGAGCCGGTCTGGGCGATCGGAACCGGCCGGACGGCCTCGCCGGAGCAAGCCCAGGCGGTGCACGCGTTCATCCGTGACAAACTTGCTGCACTGGATGGTACAATTGCTGGCTCGCTGCGGGTCCTCTACGGCGGCAGCATGAAGCCCTCGAATGCAGCCGAACTTCTCGGACAGCGCGATGTGGACGGCGGGCTCATTGGCGGTGCTTCGCTGGTCGCGAAAGATTTTCTGGCCATCTGCGCGGCAGCGGATCGCGGGATTTGATTGAAGAGTGCGGCCAGGACGGCCGCTCCAGCTTCGCGTTCGGGACGAACGCACAGGTAACGAAACATGCTTACGATCATTGCCAACGTCTTCTATGTGCTGATCGCGGTCGCCATGACCGTCCTGATCCTCCTGCAACGCGGCGCCGGCGCCGCGGCGGGATCGGGCTTCGGCGGCGGCGCATCCGCGACCGTCTTCGGCGCGCGCGGCTCGGCGAACTTCCTTTCGCGCAGCACGGCGGTTCTCGCGGCCTTGTTCTTCCTGCTCAGCCTCGGCATGGGCATGTATCTCGGACGGCCCTCGGGCGAAGTGCGTCCGACCGACGATCTCGGCGTGATGTCGGGCGTGGCTCCGGCCGAGAAGCCGGCGCCCGCGACGGCTCCTGCGTCCGGCGACGTGCCGCAGCCGAGCGCGGCGCCTGCCGCATCGGGGGACAAGCCTGCCGCGTCCGCCGACAAGCCGGTGGCGCCGCCCGCCGACAAGCCGGCTGCGGACAAGGATCAGCCGGCGGGCGACCAGCCGAAAGCGGACGGGAAGGACGGAAAGTAGGAAAACCTGAATGCCCAGGTGGCGGAATTGGTAGACGCACTACCTTGAGGTGGTAGCGGGGAAACCCGTGGAGGTTCGAGTCCTCTCTTGGGCACCATCGATTCGGCGGATGCGGTAGCGACTTCGTCACTGCCGCCTTCGCAGGATTGCTTACCGTCGTCGTGCCGGTCCTTGCGCCGGAGCGATCGCTGATGCGCCTCGCGGCGCGGAGGTGCGTGTGCTGGCCGAGTATTTCCCGGTGCTGCTGTTCATGGTCGCCTCGGCCGGCGTCGGCATCGCGTTGATCGTTATCGGCAACCTGCTCGGCCCGCGCAAGCCCACCGCCGAGAAGGAGTCTCCCTACGAATGCGGTTTCGAGGCATTCGAGGACGCGCGCATGAAGTTCGACGTGCGCTATTACCTCATCGCGATCCTCTTCATCATCTTCGATCTCGAGATCGCGTTCGTGCTGCCGTGGGCGACGGTGTTCTCGAGCCTCGGCCTGTTCGGCCTCGTCGAGATGGGCATGTTCTTGGGCCTCCTCGTGCTCGGCTTCGTCTACGTCTGGAAGAAGGGAGCGCTCGAATGGGAGTGAGCGTATTCGCGAAGGAGTCCGCCGCGTGAGTCTCGTTTCGCGCCTCGACGAGGCGATGCACAACCCGGCGCCGGTCGATCTCGTAGACGACATCCTGCGTCCGGCCGAGGACAACCCGCTGATGGAGCGCGGCTTC
>DASZWL010000006.1:0-13151 GCA_035546695.1 Rhodanobacteraceae bacterium
CGCGCGATCCGGCGCAACAGTCCGTTGCGGCGGCAAGGGCGCTTCGGACAGCACGACGCTCGCGTTCGCACCGCCGAAGCCGAACGAGTTCACGGTCGCGACCGCTCGCGCGCCGTGCACGGGCCCGTCGATCGGCTCGGTGACGACGCGAAGCCCGAGCGCCTCGGCGTCGATGCCGGGATTCCAGCTCCTGAAGTGCAACGACGGCGGCAGCTTGCGATGGCGCAGCGCGAGCGCGGTCTTGATGAGACCCGCGATGCCCGATGCGGCTTCGAGATGCCCGATGTTGGTCTTCACCGAGCCGATCTGGAGCGGCTCGACGCGATCCTTGCCCAGCACGCCTCCGATCGCCCGCGCCTCGATCGGATCGCCGACCGGCGTGCCGGTGCCATGCGCCTCGACGTAGCCGACGTCGGCCGGCGCGATTCCCGCGCGGCGCAACGAGGTCTCGAGCATCGCGCGCTGTGCCCGTTCGCTCGGCACCGTGAGGCCGGCGGAGCGGCCGTCCTGGTTGATCGCGGTTCCGAGGACGACCGCATAGATCGCATCGCCGTCGGCGCGCGCGCGATCGAGCGGCTTCAGCACGATCGCGCCGGCGCCTTCGCTGCGCACGTATCCGTTCGCCGCGGCGTCGAAAGCCTTGCAGCGGTTGTCGACCGACAGCATCGTCGCGCGGCAGAAGCCGACCGTGAGCTCGGGTCGCAGCAGCAGTTGCACGCCGCAGGCGACGGCGATCGAGCAGTCGCCGTCGTCGAGCGCCTTGCAGGCGAGATGGACGGCGCTCAATGCCGAAGAGCACGCGGTGTCGACCGCGAGGCTCGGCCCGCGGAAGTCGTAGGCGTACGAGACGCGGTTGGCCGCGATGCTCGTCGCGCCGCCGGTGTTCGAATGCGCGTCGATCGCCTCGCGGTTCTCCGGATACATCTGCACGTCGGCGTAGTCGTGCGTCGAGATGCCGACGAAGACGCCCGTATCGCTGCCGGCGAGGCGAGAGGCCGGAATGCTCGCGTCCTCGAACGCGTTCCAGACGACTTCGAGCAGCAGCCGATGCTGCGGATCGATGTGCGCGGCTTCGCGCGGCGAGATACCGAAGAACCGCGCGTCGAAGCGGTCGATGCCTTCGATGAATCCGCCTTCGCGCATGTAGATGCGGCCGGCGGCGGCGGGATCGGCGTCGTAGAGCCGGTGCCAGTCGGGCCGATCGTCGGGAATCGCGCCGATCGCGTCGCGCCCTTCGATCAGCAGGTTCCAGAATGCGTCCGGCGAATCGGCCCCGCCGGGAAAGCGGCAGCCGATGCCGACGATGGCGTAATGCCCAGCACGATCTGCGCTCATCGGCCGATCCCCAGTTCTGCGAGGCGTTCTCTCGCGTGAACCTCGCCGCGTTCGATGATCTCGTCGAGCCGATCGAAATCGCCCATGCCGACGTCGTCGAGCGGCGGCTGCAGATAGATGTCGGCAGGCGTGCCGGCGACGCGCGAATCGCGCACGCTCGCGAGGCTGACCGCGCGGTTCAGCGCGGCGCCGATGCCGGGCTGACGCGCGGGCGGCAGCAGCGGTCGCCAGCGACGACGACGGCGCCAGTCCGCAGGGCGCTGCGCCGCGTTCGCGAGATCGGCGGCGACGCTGACGTCCGAGGCGACGATGCGGCCGCGACAGCGCGCGCGCACGGCACCCACCGGAAGGTTGTCGAGCAGTCCACCGTCGACGAGGAATGCGCCGCGCCGTCGCACGGGCGGCAGCAATCCCGGCACCGAGCAGCTGCAGCGCGTCGCGAACCAGATCTTGCCCGTGTCGTGCACGATCGTCTCGGCGGTGCCGAGATTCGCCGAGACGCAGAGATACGGAATCGGCAGGTTCTCGATGCGACGCTCGCCGAAGATGCGCTTCAGTCTGCGGATCGTTCCCGCGCCGTTATGGAGGGCGACATAGGGCAATGCGTAATCGCTCAGGCGGCTGCGGCCGAGATAGCACTCGACGGCGATGTCGTGCATCGCCTGAAAGCCGTAACCCGCGGCGAACTGTGCGCCGATGATCGCGCCCATGCTGGCGCCGGCCACGTAATCGATTGGCACTCCGGCGGCGTCCAGTGCGCGGAGCACGCCGATGTGAGCGAAGCCGCGCGCGCCGCCGCCGCTGAGGACGATGCCCGTCGCAGCGCCGACGATCCGCCGCGCCATGCGCGCCACGTCGGCGGCATCGCCTCTGCGCAAGTGGTACCAGCCCGCGTCCGTCGCGCGCAGATGATTGCGCGTTCCGATCGGCTCGCTATGCGCCGGACGCAACAGCGCAAGCTCGACGCGAGGGCGCGGCTCGATCCCGCCGAGCGCACGACGAATCTCGGCGACGTCGTTGTCGCTGCGCTCGACATCGACGACGACGACGACGAGATCCGCCGAGCGCAGGATCCGCTGCAGATTCTCGCGATCCGCTGCATTGCCGACCATGACGACGTGGCCCGGTCGATCCGACGGCTCGTCATCGACGCGGCACTCGGTGCCGGCGATCGCCGAAACGGCCTCGGCCAGACGTGGCGCCAGATCGGCAGCGACGGCTCCGCCGACGAGCGCGATGCGCTCGATCGGCAGCGCTGCAGCGCGGCGGTGCGTCGTCCTTTGCAGCCGCGCGCCGAGCGTCGTCGCGAGCTGGCGCGAGAATGCAGGCGACTGATCCAGCAGCCGACGGAAATCCGCGGCTTCGATCCGCACGACGCGGCTGGCGCGCACCGCGCGCGCCGTCGCGCTGCGCGGACGATTCAGCAAGAGGGCCATGTCGCCGATCACGTCGCCGCGGCCGAGCACATCGACGGCGACGTCGCCGTGCGCCCTTTCGAGCACGATTTCGATGCGGCCCTCGGCGACGATGTACAGGGCGTCGGGCGGTCCGCCCTCGCGCACGAGCACGGCGCCTCGCGGAATTTCGAGCACCTCCGCATTCGCTGCCACGAGGCTCAGCAGAGCCGAATCGACGACATAGAGCAGGGGCGAAGCCCGCATGTCGGCGAGGATCGAGCCGTCAGCGCTGGCGCTCATCTTCCACGCACCGGCGATGGCCCGCACTGCGCTGCAGGACGATGCATGCTCGGATTCCCCTTGGCGTAGGCAGCGCAAGACGCGCCGGCCCGCCTGGAAAGATAGCCCAATCTGAAGTTCGGCAGCGAGGCCCCTCGCTCGTGCTTCCGGCGTGAAACGGATCGACGTCGTCCGCCTTGTCGGCGGCTCGCGGTCCGCAGATCACCCGTTCGGCGCATGGATTGACCGCGAGGCGTTGGTCGCTCACCGCCTCGGCGAGCATCTGCCGAAGCGGCGATAGCAGATTGTTGAGACGCTTAGCGGATGAACTCTGCTCGGAGAACCCTATGCAACTGCAGCATGATCCCGGTTTTTAGCGCTCGCTTCGTCTGTCGTTCGGCGTCACGGTGACGAGCAAGAATTCAAGAAACTTTGGCGAGCTCTTTTTGATGGAAAGTGAAGGTAAGGACGAACGGGACCTTACGAGTCATCCCCGCAACCAGTTCTCGGTGCGCAGGCCTGGCACGCGCCGGAATTCGCGCACGTTGTCCGTGACGAGCACGAGGCCGCGCGCGACCGCTTGGGCGGCGATCAGGAGATCCATCGCGCCGACGCTCGCGCCCTTGCGCTCGAGCGCCGCGCGAATGCGCGCCATAAGCCGCCGCGGCGTCCGCATCGAAGGCGGCAATCGCACTTGCGCGAACCATGACCGGCGAGGCGTGCGTCCCGATGCTGGTCGTGGACGTCTGTTGCGGATCCGGCAACGTCGCGCTCGCGATCGCGCACGAGATATCTGCGGCACGCGTTTACGGCGCGGATCTCAGCGGAGAAGCGGTCGAGCTTGCGCGCCGCATCGCTTCGCACGAACCCCGAATGGCATTCGATGGCGGACCGCTCGGCGTTACGATACTGATGCGCCTGCTCCAGGACGCACCGCGATGGCTGCGCCCCGGCGGATGGCTCGCCTTCGAAGTCGGCGCCGGGCAAGGGGGGCCAGTCGTGCGTCGGCTGCGCGGCATGAAGTCGTTCTGCGAAGTGCGCGAATTGACGAATGAGGCGGGCGAAGTTCGCGCGGTCCTCGCGCGGCGAGCCGAGGCAGACGAAACGTAAACGCGCTCGTTTGACGCATTACCGACGGCGCGCGGTGGTCTTGGAACGAAGCGCGGGTTCGCTTCGATCGTCGATTCGTATCGTTTCGCGGCATCAGCAAGGCTCGGAACCGGCCTCGGAAACGCGCGAGCCGATTGCCTCGAACAAGCGAGTCCATTCGGACCGTAGCCGCGACGTGTAGCCGCGTCCGCGCGTGCGGGCTCGCGCCGCGAGCGCAAATCTGCTTTGCACCTCATCTTGCGACGCACCACCCGATATATTTAAATGACTATATCGGTCGCGAAGCGTCCGTCGCCCTGGGGAATCATCATGCGTCGTTCGCAACGGCACTTCGTCGTGCCGGTCGTTCTGGTTTTGGCATCGATGTCATCGGCCGGCGCGCAGCCGGTCGACGAAAACGCGACCGACGTCTTCACGCTCGGCGAGATCGCGGTCACCGGCAGCCGCGTCTCGAACTCGCTCGACGACGACACGATCACGAGCGAGGAGATGTGGCGGTTCGATACGCGATCGCTCGACGACGCCGTGAAGCTCGTGCCCGGCGTCTCCTCGACGCTCGACACGAACGGAAGGCGCAACGAGCGGAACATATTCGTGCGCGGCTTCGATCGGCTCGAGGTGCCGCTGACGATCGACGGCGTGCGCGTCTATCTTCCGGCCGACAACCGGCTCGATTTCCAGCGCTTTCTGACCGCGGATCTCGCCGAAGTCGAGATCCGCAAGGGATACGTCTCGGTGCTGGACGGCCCGGGCGGCATGGGCGGCGCGATCAATCTCGTCACGCGCAAGCCGACGAAACCGCTCGAGGCGCAATTCCAGGCCGGCACGACGTTCGATCGCAGCGGATCGCTCGGCGACTGGTACGGCTACGGCCGCGTCGGCACGAAGCAGGATCTCTTCTATGCGCAGGCCAGCGCGAACTATCTCGATCGCGATCACTGGGAGCTTTCGGACGATTTCCGCCCGCCGACACCGATCGAGGACGGCGGCGACCGCAACCGCTCGTTCAACACCGATTCGCGCGTGAACCTGAAGCTCGGATTCACGCCGCGCGGCACCGACGAATACACGCTGAACTACACGCGCCAGAAAGGCGAGAAAGGCGCGCCGCTGAACACGCGCGTCGATCCGCCGAATCCGCCGAACAGCTATTGGGACTGGCCGTGGTGGAACATCGAGAATCTCTATTTTCTCTCGAACACGTCGTTCGGCGACAACGCGTATCTCAAGACGCGTTTCTATCGCAACACGTTCGACAACGCGCTCGACGCGTTCGACGACGCGACCTACACGACGCAATCGAACAACGGCCGGTTCCGCAGCATCTACGCCGACGTCGGCCGCGGCGGGAACATCGAGACCGGATGGCTCACCCCGGCGAACGAGCTTCGCTTCGCGCTCTACTACCGCGACGACCAGCATCGAGAGCACAACATCAACCGGCCGACGAATCCGACGATGCGATCGGTCGAGCCGGTGCAGCACACCGAGGAAGAAACCTGGTCGCTCGCGGCCGAGGATACGTGGCACTTGACCGGCGCCGTCGATCTCGTCGGCGGCGTCAGCTACGATCGCAACGAGATCGATCAAGCGCAGGAATACAACGCGACGCAGGGTCTCTTCGATTATCCGACCGGCAGCAGCCACGCGTTCAACGGGCAGGCAGCGGTCGACTGGCGCTACGCCGAGGACGCGACGCTTCGCGCCGACGTTTCCTCGCGCACGCGCTTTCCGACGAACTTCGAGCGCTTCAGCACGCGTTTCGGCACGGCGGTGCCGAACCCCGACCTCGAGGCCGAGCGCGCGACGAACTACGAAATCGCCTGGCAGAAAGATGTCTCGGCGGGCGCGCACGTCTCGGCCGCCGTGTTCTATTCCGACGTCTCCGACATGATCCAGACCGTCATCGTCGACGCGGGTCCGCCGCAACTGACGCAGACGCGGAACGTCGGCGACGGCAGCTACTACGGCGTCGAGTTCGGCGGCGACGTGCGCCTCGGCGAAACCTGGTCGATCGGCGGCAACTACACCTGGCTTCATCGCGAGATCGAGGACGCGCTGCAGCCGAATCTCCGTCCGGTCGGGACGCCGAAGCATCAGGCGCTGCTTTATGCGACGTACGCTCCGACCGAGCGGTTCTCGCTGACGCCGAGCATCGAGTATGCGAGCGACCGCTGGAGCGACGTCACCGGCGGCGGCTACGTCGAGACCGGCGAATATTGCCTCTTCGACATCCAGGCCGAATACCGCTTCAATCGCAACGTCCGCCTCGCGGTCGGCGGGCGCAACCTCGCCGACAAGGATTACGAGCTCGCGTGGGGATTCCCGCAGGAAGGACGCACGTTTTTCGCGAAGATCGATATCGTCTACTGAGATCCGCGCACGGCGGTGCGCGAACGCGACGCATGCGCGAGCGCGCATCGCTCGTCGGCGACGGCCATTCGGAACGCGTCATTCGGAAATCGGAAAGGAATTTCGAGATGCGCGACGCGCTGCGGATCAGTGCGTCGTGTGCTGCGCCAGCGCGTAATCGTTCGACGTGCGGCGCCACAATTCGTTCTGCAGCCGCTTGTGCTCGCGCGAGCCGTAGCCGCCGGCCATCACGACTTCCCACTCGCGGATGCGCAACTCGCGATCCGAAAGGCGATCGACCGGAAAATCGGTGACGTTGTACATGGCGCTCGACCAAAGACTGCGGTTGAGCGGATTCAGCATTTTGCGTGCCACGAAGCCCGCCCGCGGCCGTGGTTCACTCCTGCGGCAGCGGCATCCACTCGAAGCCCGGAAACGGCACGTCCTCGACGACGCCGAGGAATTCGGGATCGTTGACCGGCTGGGTCCGGTGCAGATTCTCGCGCGCCTCCTGCTGCAGGCGGTTCAGCGCGTCGAGGAAGTCCGGGGACGAAACATCGAGGTGATCGAGCCCCAGCCGCTTCAGGATGTCGTGGTTCATGCCTCTTTCCTTCACAAGATATGGCGTTTAGCACCATCCTCAGTCGAGGACGACGTAACCCCTGCCGCTCATGCAGTTACGGATGATGTCGACCTGCGTGCCGGCCCCGGCCGCGCCGCCCGCGACGGCGCCTTCGACGGCGCCGAAGCGTGCCGCCTCGCGCGCGAGCTCATGGTCGCCGACGGCCGCCCCGAGCGCTGCGCCGAGGATCGCCCCGAACAGCGCGCCGACGCCGGCCGATGCGCCCGGACTGACAGGCGCTGCGTAATTCTGACAATCCGCGAGATCGCGCTCGTACTGGCCGCGGTCGCTCACGTCGCGCATGTCGACGATCGGACGGTAGGTGGCGCAGGACGAGAGCAGTCCGAGCGCCGCCAGCGCGACCGCGATCAGCGGCGCGCTCCGGCCGCCGGCCGATTCGCGCGCGGGCAGCTCGCGACGCTCGGCGGGGCAATACGTGCTCCGGCACGCGCCGAACCCGCGGATGCTCGTGGCAACGTAGGTCTGCTCGGGATGGATCGCGACCCAGCCGCCGACGCTGCGAAGGACCGAGAGGCCACGCGCGGCGAGCGAATCCGATGCGGACGACATGAACATGGAATCCCCTGTCTCGTGTTGCCGGGTCCGTAGCAAAGGCCGGGCCAAGATGTTGGGTGGCGCGATCGATCCACCCGCTAAACCCTGAGATGCGCTGCTGCATCGGATCGTTCAGTTGCCGAAGGAACCCGCCATGCGCCGCCTGATCTGCCTTGTTCTCTTCATTCCTGTCCTCGCAGCCGCCGAATGCCGCTATTCGGCCGACCGCAATTTCGACGTTCCCGCGGCCGGCCTCGGCCATGTCGCGTTCGATCTCGGATCGACCGATCTCGTCATCGAAGGCGCACCGGGCCTCGCCAACGTCGAAGTGCGGGCGCGCGCCTGCGCGTCCGACCCGGCCTGGGTCGACGCGCTGACGGTCGATCAGAAACGCAGCGGCGATCGTCTCGAGATCACGCCACGCGATACCCGGAACCTTCGCGGCTCGTGGTTCGGCTCGCAGTACGCGTACATCGAGCTGCGCGTGCGCATGCCGGCCAATCTCGGCGCCGCGATCCGCAGCGATTCGGGCGACGCCGAAGCGCGCGGCGTCGCCACGGTCGACTTCGCGACGAGCTCGGGCGATCTCGTCGCGGCGCGCATCGCCGGCGAGCTTCGCGCGACCGTCAGCTCCGGCGACGTGCGCGGCGAGGACATCGGCAGCGTGGACGTCACGAGCACGGGCTCCGGCGACATCCGCCTCAAGGACGTGCACGGCGCGAGCGAGGTCGGGCACTCGGGATCGGGCGATCTCGACTTCGATCGCGTCGGCAGCGTCATGATCGGCCACGTGGGCTCGGGCGACGTCTCGATCGTGCACGCGGGCGGCGACGTCTCGATCGATTCGATCGGCTCGGGCGACGTCAGCGTCGACGACGTCGACGGCGCGTTCCACGTCGGCTCGCACGGATCGGGCGACATCGATCATCGCAACGTGCGCGGCGCCGTCACGGTTCCGCGCGACGACGACTGAGCCTGCGCATCGAAATTTCCGGATCGCGCGCTGGACGCGCGCGCGATCCGATGGCAGCCTGCGCCGGACTTCCAGCGGCGCGCGGATGCATCTCCAGATCTTCGACCTCGACGGCTCGCTCGCAGCGCAATCTTCGCTGAGCAACGCGGCGGACTGGCGATCGGTGCGCATGTTCGACCTGCGCGATCTCGGTCCGCGGCTCCGTCTATGGGCTCGGAATACCACGATGGCAAAGGCGCGCGAGCGCATCGCCGTGGCGCGCATCGAGTCGAGCGTCACGCTGCTCGGCTCGGGCGATTTCCATCACGTCGCGAGCCTTCTGCACGAGCGCATTGCCGAGCCGTTCACGCTCGTCCACTTCGACAATCATCCGGACTGGGTCCGCCTTTCGCCGCGCTGGCACTGCGGCGCGTGGATCAACCGCGCGCTCGCGCTGCCGATGCTCGAGCGCGCGATCACGATCGGGCCTTGCAGCGACGATCTCGTGCGTCCGGGCCTGAAGGGCGGCAATCTCGGCGCGCTCGGATCGGGCCGGCTCGTGCTGCATCCGTGGCACCATGCGCCATCGAGGGTCTGGAGGCGCATCGCGGACGGATCCGGCCATCGCTGGGCCGATGGGTTCATCCACTGGAGAAACCTCGCCGAAAGAAGCCTCGATGAAGCTACGCGCGAGGTGATCGGCGAGATACCGACCGATGCCGTGTGGATCAGCATCGACAAGGACGTGCTGCCGGAGGAAACCGTGCTGACGAACTGGGACCAGGGACGCATGCCGCTCGATGCGCTGCTCGGCTTCATCGCAGCGATCGGCGCCGCGCGCCGCGTAATCGGCGCCGACATCTGCGGCGAGTACGCGCCGATCGCGCACAGGAATCCGCTGAAGCGCTGGGAATCGCGTCTCGATCAGCCGCGGCGCGCATCCGACGCGGCGGCGCTCGAAGCGAACGAGCGCGTCAACCGTGCGCTGCTCGCCGCGCTCGCCGGAGCGCTTACGCGATGATGTTCGCGCTGCTCATCGCCTCGGTGCTCTGCGACGTCGGCGGGCAGGTCTGCTTCAAGCTCGGGCTCAACGGCGATACCGAGCCGGAACGAGGCGGCATCGCGGGTTTCGTGCGCGGCATCGTGCGCTCTCCGTGGATCGCGCTCGGCGTCGTCGTTTACGCGCTCGAGTTCGTCGCATGGTACGCCGCGCTGACGGTCGCTCCGCTCAGCCTCGCGATGCCGTTCGCGGCGCTCTCGTACTGCGGCATCGTCGTCGCGAGCCGGCTGATCCTGCAGGAGCACGTGTCGCGCCGCCGCTGGGCCGCGACGCTGATTGTCGCGGCCGGCGTCGCGATCGTCTGCTTCCCGGACGCGGCGTGAGCCGCTTCGCGCGATGATCAAGCCTTCCGAATTCCATCTTCGCGGCGGACGCGCCGGCGTCCTCCTGATCCACGGCCTGACCGGCACGCCGACCGAGATGCGCTTCGTCGGCAACGGACTCCACCGCGCGGGCTTCACGGTTCTCGGCATGCAGCTCGCGGGACATTGCGGCGACGAGGCCGATCTTCTTCGCACCGGCTGGCGCGACTGGTACGCGAGCGTTGCCGACGCTGCCAACCGGCTCTCGGCCGAAACCGATCATCTCTTCGTCGCGGGTCTCTCGATGGGCGCGATCCTCGCGCTCGAGCTTGCGATCGAACGGCCGCGCGACGTCCACGGCGTCGGTTGCTACGGCACGACGTTCTTCCACGACGGCTGGGCGACGCCGGCGATCGGCCGTCTCGCGTTCCTGCTGCCGCTCGGCATGCGCCTTGGCATCGGACGCAAGCGCGTGTCGATGGAGAATCCGCCGTACGGGATCAAGGACGAGCGCATCCGCGAGCGCATCGTCGCCGCGATGAAGTCCGGCGACAGCGAGGCAGCCGGCCTCGCCGGCTTTCCATGGCCATCGCTTGCCGAGTTCCAGCGTCTTTCCGTGCGCGTGCGACGGCGCATCGGACGCGTGCGCGCGCCGTGCATCGTCGTGCATTCGTCCGACGACGACATCGCGAGCCTCTCCAACGTGCGCATCATCGAGCGCGGCGTGCGTGCGCCGGTCGAGACCGTCCTGCTCGACGACAGCTATCATATGGTCACGATCGATCGCGAGCGCGGCGAGCTGATCGAGCGCTCCGCCGCGTTCTTCCGCCGCATCGCCGAGGCGCACGCGAACGAGCTCGACGACATCGCGATCGCCGCCGCGATCGACTGATGGAAGCGATACTGGCCCGCTCGATCGAAGCGTTCGATCGCGAGGAATGGAACGCGCTGTTCGCCGACGAGCTCGAGGACTGGCATTACTACCGCGCTGTCGAGAACGCGGCGATTCCCGGCTTCGAGTGGTTCTATCTCGCGATCTGGGACGATGGGCGCCTGCGCGCAGCGGTGCCGGGATTCATCACCGAATATCGCATCGACACGACGCTCAGCGGACCCTTGAAGCGCGTCGCCGGCGCTGTCTCGCGCGTCGCGCCGCGCCTTCTCGGCGTTCCGCTCGCCTCGCTCGGATCGCCCGTCGGCGAGATCTGCCATGCCGGATTCGCAGCCGACTGCGGCATCGCCGAACGGCGCCGTCTGCTCGATGTCCTCCTCGCGCGGCTCGACGAGCTCGCCGCGCAGCGGCGCATCGGCATGATCGCGGTCAAGGACGCGAGCGGCGCCGACGATGCGCTCTGGGCCGGTGCATGCGGAGCGGCGGGCCTGCGCCGCATGCCGGGCCAGGCGACGGCCGTGCTCGATCTGCCGTATCGCTCGCTCGACGAGTATCTCGCAGCACTCGGCGCCGGCACGCGCCGAGACATGCGCCGCAAGCTGCGCTCGCGCGACGCGATCCGCGTCGAATGGCGCACCGGAATCGAAGACATCCAGGATCGCATCGTCGATCTCTACCGCGCGACGCTCGCTCGCGCCGAATACCGCTTCGAGGAGCTGACGCCGGCCTATTTCGCGGGCGTCATGCGGGATCCGCGCGGCCGCGCGCTCTGTGCGACGTACTGGCTCGGCGAGCGCCTGATCGGGTTCAATCTCGTCCTGCGCGATGCGCGGCGCCTCATCGACAAGTTCTTCGGCATGGACGACGAAACGGGACGCGCGCACAACCTCTACTATCTCAGCTGGATGGAAAACGTGCGCTACTGCATCGAGCACGGCATCGCGCGCTATCAGAGCGGACAGGGTCTCGAGCGCGAGAAGCGCCGGCTCGGCAGCCGCTTCGTCGCGAACTGGCTCTGGTACCGGCATCGCAACCGCGTCGTCGACCGCGCGTTCGCGTCGTTCGAGCGCTTGTTCCGGCTCGACGCCGGCGAGGGCGCCGGCGCATGAACGGGCGCGTTTTCTCTCGCGCGACGGTGCTCGCGAGCTGGATCGTCCTGCTCGCATTCGGCGCGCTCTGCCAGATCGCGATGAAATACGCTGGCATCGACAACGGCGAGTTCGATTTCACGCCGCGCGCGTTCGTCCTGGCCGCAAGCTCGCCCTGGCTCTGGACCGCGATCGCCTGCTACGTCGGCGAGTTCGCGGCGTGGATGGTGATCCTGCGCCACTCGTCGCTGTCGAGCGCGTTTCCGACCGGCGCGATCGTGCTCGTCGTCGTGCTCGTCGCCTCGCACGTCCTCTTCGACGAGCCCCTGGGCTGGCCGAAAATCGTCGGCTCGGCGATGATTGTCGCCGGCGTCCTGCTGCTCGGTCCCGACCATCCGGCGGGAACGCCGCCCGCGGCGGAGCGAGGCGCGGACCCATGACGTCAAAGGACCTTTCATGAGCAGCGTTCAGGACACCATCTTCGACATCATCGCGAAGGAATCGGGCATCGACCGCGCGAAGATCACGCCGGACGCGACGCTGAAGGATCTCGAGATACAGTCACTCGACGCCGTGCAGATCCTTTTCGAGATCGAGGACCATTTCAAGATCACCATGCCCGACCGCGACCCGAACTTCGACACCGAATCGGTCAAGGGCCTCGTCGAGACTGTCGAGAAACTCCTCGCCGAGCAGTCGTCGGCGCCGCCGGCAGCCTGAAGCCGCGATGCATCGCGTCGTCGTCACCGGCATCGGCGCGGTCACGCCGCTCGGCCTCACCGCGGCGGAAACCTGGAAAGCGCTCCGCGAAGGCCGCTCCGCGATCGGCCCGATCACCGCGATCCCGAGCGAAGGTCTGCGCGCCGGCATCGCGGCCGAAGTGAAGGGATTCGATCCGCTCGATCATTTCGACGAGAAGAAGCTGATCCTGCTCGACCGCGTCTCGCAGCTTGCGCTCGTCGCGGCGCGCGAGGCGATCCTGCAATCGGGCGTCGATTTCGAGCACGAAGATCTCGGCGAGAACACCGCGGTCGTCATCGGCACCGGCGTCGGGGGCGAGAACACGAACGACGAAGCCTCGAAGCGCATGTACGGCGAGAACAACCCGCGCCTGCATCCGCTGACGATCGTGCGCCTGATGGCGAACGCGCCGGCGTGCCAGATCAGCATCGAGCATGGATTGCGCGGTCCCGCGTTCGCGACCGTC
>DASZWL010000007.1:0-13777 GCA_035546695.1 Rhodanobacteraceae bacterium
AGCCTTTAACGCCTCACAAGCTGGATCCCGGCCTGCGCCGGGATGACGAGCCAGGTTTGGGACGGGATGACGAGCCAGGGTTTGGGACGCGATCGTTCGATCTGCCGCAACACCGCGTCAGCGATGCAACAGATTCCGCGCGATTGCTTCGAGCTCGCCGGGGCGGATCAGCGTGATCTCGCGCCCGTCGACGGAGATCAGCGCCTGATCCTGGAAACGGCGCAGCACGCGGCTTACGGTCTCTGCCGCAAGACGCAGATAGTTCGCGATGTCCCCGCGCGACATCGCGAGCTTGAACGACGTCGCCGACTCGCCGCGCTCGGCGAAGCGCCGGCCGAGCCCGATCAGGAATGCGGCGAGCCGCTCTTCGGCCGAATAGTCGCCGGAAAGAAGCGATGCGTTGCCGATGTCCTTGCTGAGGAGCCGGAACAGCTCGCGCTGCACCTCGGGCATGCGCGCCGCGAGCGTCGCGAGTGCGGGAAACGAGAACCGGCAGACCGTCGCCGCGTCGAGCGCGACGGCGTCGCACGGATAGTGCTCCGGATGAATGCCGTTGAGGCCGATCATTTCGCCCGGCAGATGGAAGCCGAGCACCTGCTCGTGCCCGGTGTCGTCATAGAAGCAGGTCTTGATCGTGCCGCCGCGCACGGCGTAGATCGCGTTGAAGCGATCGCCGACGCGGAAGACGTGCTCGCCCGGCTCATACGGCCCGACGTGTTCGACGAGACAGTGCAGTTGCGTCAGCGCGGTCTTGTCGACGCGGTTCGGCAGGCACACGCGGCCGAACACGCAGGTCGTGCAGAAATGGAGCTCGTCGCCGTCGTCGGCCGCAGCCGCGGACGCGCGGACGATCCGCACGGCATCCGTCATGAGGCACCTCGTCTTGCCGACCGGACGGGATTCTAGCAAGGTGCCGGGATGGCCTCGGCGTGTCGCGATGCCGCGTCAGACCGTGCGCGAGTAGCCCTGTCCCGATCCGGCGCCCGGAAGGTACGCGTCGAAAACCATCGCGATGTTGCGCAGGAAGTAGCGCCCGCGCGGCGTGACCGCGATGCGCTCCGGGGCGATCTCGACGAGCCCGTCCGCGACGAAACCGGCGAGATCGTCGAGCTCGCGCGCGAAACGGTTGTCGAACGCGAGCCCGTGTCGCCCTTCGAACGAGCCGACGTCGATCGCGCCGTGACACATGATCTGCTGGATCGCGTCGGCGCGCACGATGTCGTCCTCGCTCATCGCGAGGCCGCGCGCGACGGGAAGGCGTCCGGCGTCGAGCGCCGCGTAATAGCCCGTCAGGTCGCGCGCGTTCTGGCTGTAGGCATGACCGACATGCGAGATCGAGCTCATGCCGAGACCGACGAGATCGCAGGCCGCGTGCGTCGAGTAGCCCTGGAAATTGCGTTGCAGCGTGCCGTGACGCTGCGCGGCGGCGAGCTCGTCGTCGGCGCGCGCGAAATGGTCCATGCCGATGTAGCGGTAGCCCGCCGCCGTCAGCGTGCGCACGGTCAGTTCGAGCAGCGCGATACGCTCGTGCGCATCGGGTAGATCCTCGCTGCGGATCTGCCGCTGCGCGCGAAAACGGCTCGGAAGATGCGCATAGCCGTACGCGACGATGCGGTCCGGCGCGAGCTCGAGCACGCGATCGAGCGTCTCGCGAAACGTCGGAACGCTCTGCTTCGGAAGTCCGTAGATCAGATCGACACTGGCCGACCGGAAACCCGCGTCGCGCGCCGCGTCGAGCACTTCGCGCGTTTCGTCGATGCTCTGAATGCGGTTCACCGCGGCCTGCACGTCGGCGTCGAAATCCTGCACGCCGACCGAGATGCGATTGAAGCCTAGCCGGCCCATCGCCTCGATGTAGGCGCGATCCGCGCTGCGCGGATCGATCTCGATGCCGGCCTCGAAGATCGAGCGCGGCGCGAAGCCGAAATGACGCTCGAGGCACTCGATCAGGTCCGACATCTGCCGCACGTCGAAGAAATTCGGCGTGCCGCCGCCGAAGTGGAGCTGGATCGCACGGCGATCGCGATCGAAGAGCGGCGCCACGAGCTCGATCTCGCGATGCAGCCGCACGAGGTAGCTTTCCGCCTTCGCGCGATCGCGCGTGATGATGCGCGAGCAGCCGCAATAGAAGCACGGCGACAGGCAGAACGGCGCGTGCACGTAGAGCGAAAGGCGCCGCGGAATCGGATCGTCGTTCGACGCGCGCGCCGCCGCGGCGAAAGCGCCGGCGTCGAAGTCGCTGCCGAAGCGCGGCGCCGGCGGATAGGACGTGTAGCGCGGCCCCTGCACGTCGTAGCGGGCAAGGAGCGCGGCGTCGACCGGAATCTCGTTCGCGATGCTCACGGGCGGATTCTGTCGACGCGCACGGGTGGGCGCATTGACCTGGGTCAACGCGTCCTTTTTCGTGCGCTCATGCGCTACGCCGTATCATTCGAAAGTCGAACCTTCTTGAATCCAGCGACGCATCTCTTCGCTCGTCGTTCCCGCGGAAGCGGGAATGACGCCGTTTTTATTTCTCCGTCGACTCCGATTCCGAAGGTTCCGGGAAATACATGCCGAAGAAACCGAACCCTCGAACGCTCGAAACCTTGCTGACGGCCATCCGCGCCTGCGACGCCTGCAAGGCGTATCTGCCGCTCGGACCGAGACCGGTCCTGCAGGCGGCGGCGAGCGCGCGGATCCTCGTCGTCGGCCAGGCGCCGGGCTCGCGCGTGCACACGACCGGCATTCCCTGGGACGATCCGAGCGGCGATCGCCTGCGCGCGTGGATGGGCGTCGACAAGGACGAGTTCTACGACGCATCGCGCATCGCGATCATCCCGATGGGATTCTGCTATCCCGGACGCGGCAACGGCGGCGATCTGCCGCCTCGCCGCGAATGCGCGGAGCTCTGGCTCGACGAACTGCTGGCGCGATTGCCGGAGATCGAGCTGACGCTGCTGATCGGCCAGTACGCGCAGCGCCACTATCTCGGCAAGCTTCGCAAGGCGACGCTCGCGGAAACGGTCGACGCGTGGGCCGAGTACGCGCCGCGCTACGTTCCGCTGCCGCATCCTTCGCCGCGCAATACGCCGTGGTTCCAGCGCCATCCCGCGTTCGAGCGCGAGCTTCTGCCCGAGCTGCGCAAGCACGTCAGAAAACTTCTCGGCGGCCGAAGCGCAGCGAGCGCCGGTTACACGGGAATGTCGAGGCCGCGATAACTCAGCTTCCCGTCGACGATGCGGGCAGCCGGCGTATACGGATGCACGGTTGCGTGCCGCGCATCGAGAATGTGCACGACTTCGATGCCTCGTGCGCGAAGCACATCGGCGATGATCGCGCGATGGCAGCGCCACCATACGCTCTCCGCGCACAGGATCGCCGTGCGTTTTTCGGCGGAGAGCGCGAGCAGCTCGTCGAGTCCCTCGGCGAACTCCGCGCTGTCGAGGTGATCGGCATAGCCGCGGAACGATGCATTGCGCCAGGCGACGTTCGGCGAATCGGGCCGCGGCCGGCGCCGGCCGCCGAGCGACGGAAGCCAGCGATACGCGATGCCGCGGGCGGCGAGCGACTCCTCCAGCGCGACGGATCCGTATTGCGGGTGACGGCGCGAGCCCGGAAAACGTCGCACGTCGGCGATCGCCTCGATGCGGTAGTGCGCGAGTATGTCGAGGAACTCGTCGAGCGGGCGCGTCGAATGACCGATCGTCCAGATCGTCGGGATGTCGAAATCCCGCGATGCCGCCGCCGTTGACGCGGAAGATCCCACGGCTCAATCGATCTTCGTCAGCGCCGACCCCTTGTGCATCGCGACGTGGTCGGTCTTGTCGCTCTTGATCTCGTACTGCGGCACATCGGCGCTCGCGTGCCGCACGTATCCCTTGTAATGCGTGTCGCGAGTGTGGATCGCGATGATCTTTCCGGTGACGAAACCCGCCTCGGAATTCCAGCGGACGTGATCGCCGATCTTGAATGCCGGTTTCATGTCGCACCTCTCGTTCTAATCGGCACGTCGGACGCGCCGCGCATTGCAGTTTCGGCGATCGGACATGAGCCGCGCCTGTCGCGATATTGGGCACGCGTCCGCATCGCTCGTAAAATGGCGGCTCCGGGTCCAGGCTCGACGCCCTCCTCGCCCGGGAATCTTCGCGCGGCGCCGATGCGCCGAGGACGTCGCACAGGAGGGTCGAATTCCATGCCGAACGATGTCTTTCCGCAACCGACGCCGGCGATCGCCGCGCGGCGCAAGCAGCTTGCGCCGGAGATCCACGATGCCTTCGCGGCATTCAGCGAGCGCGTCTTCGCTGAAGGCGCTCTGCCGGTCAAGGTCAAGCAGCTGATCGCGATCGCGGTCGCGCACACGACGCAGTGTCCGTATTGCATCCGCGGGCATACGAAGGCGGCTCTGCGGCACGGCGCGACCGACCGGGAGATCATGGAAGCGATCTGGGTCGCAGCCGAGATGCGCGCCGGCGGCGCCTATGCGCATTCGGCGATCGCGATCGACACGATCGATCAGGCGTCGCACGCCTCGCACAGCGCATGATGAAAGCCGCGCCGCGTCGTGCGGCGCGGCTCATCCTACGAATTCCCCTCGCGCGAGGATTCGCGGATCGTTTTCACGACCTCGATCTCGAGGCCGCCGGCACCGCGCCGCAAGGCCGCGGCCGCGTCGTCGATCGACTGCTTCGCCGTGTCGAGCGCGAACGAGACCGCTTGCGGCGCTGTCGAGACGCGGATGCTCGCCGCGTCGACGCCGCCGAGCTTGCGGACCGCCTTGCGCAGGCGGTCGGCATCGAGCTCGCCTCTGACATCGCAGAACACGACGACGTCGCCGCGCGCCATCGCGTGCTGGACGACCGCGTAGTCGTAGGTCGCGGCGACCTTGTCCTCGACGCAGGCTCCGCAGGCCCAAGCCTGCGTCGACACGCCGGCGAGAATCGCAGTGAAAACGATCGCGACGATCGTCTTCATGCGCCGCTCCCGCCGCCCGGCTTGCCCGATGGCGTGCCTGAGGGCGGCAGCGCCTTGCCGGGCGCCGCACCTTGCGGCTGCGTCGTTCCTTTCGGCTGCACGTTCTCGTCGACCCAGCGGAAATAGCTGATGAACTCCTTGATCTCGTCCTCGTTGAGGCCCTGGTTCGGCATCGGCACCTTGTACTTGCCGAGCAGTTCCTTGGCCGTCGCGTCGGATTGCAGCATCTGCTCGGGCGATCTCAGCCAGCGCGTGATCCACGATTCGTCTTCCCGCTTCGTGACGCCGTAGAGATCGGGGCCGAGCTTGTCGCCGCCGGCGATCGAATGGCAGGCGAGGCACTTCGACTCGAACGCGAGCTTGCCCCGGAGCGCGGCGGGATCGGTCGGCGCCGCCGTCGCCGGAATGTTGTGATGCTCGGGCTCAGTGCCTTCGGGCGATCCGCCCGCGGCGATGATGCCGATCGCGCCCTGCGATGCGTTCGCGAAGTGGTGATCGACCATCACGTAGCTGCCGGCTTCCGGAATCATGAACTCGACGATCGCCGCGCCCGACGAGCCGAGCAGCACGGTCTGCATGCCGCGGAACTGATTGTCCGGATTTCCGTCGAACCAGACGCGATCGAAGATCGTGCCGACGACGTGGAAGCTCGATGTGTTCGACGGCCCGACGTTCAGCACGAAGAGCCGCACGCGCTCGCCGGGCTTCGCTTCGAACGGATGATCGACCAGGCCGTTGTAGCGGCCGTTGAACACCGTGTAGGTCGGCCGCTTCTCGCGCACGCGCTGGCCGTCGAGCACGTAGAGCGGCTGGCCGTCGATCTTGCGCTTCTCGGGATCGAGCTTCGTGTAGAACTCGCTCTGGATGACGGCGTACTCGCGATCGGCCTTCGTCGGATAGCCGTCGCGCGGCTCGACGATCATCATGCCGTACATGCCCGACGCGATGTGCTCCAGCACCATCGGCGTGCCGCAGTGGTACATGAAGACGCCGGGATAGTTCGGCGTGAACTCGAACGAGATCGTCTGGCCCGGCGCGATCGAGCGGTACTTGTCCTGCGGCGAGACCATCGCCGAATGGAAGTCCATCGAGTGCATCATCGGCGCTGCGGTCATGCGCACGCCGGGAACGGGCTCGTCGGAGCGGTTCGTCATGCTGAACTTGATGCGGTCGCCGACGCGCGCGCGCACGATCGGTCCCGGCACCTGATCGCCGAACGTCCATGCGCTGAACTTCACGCCGGGCGCGATCTCGATGATCTTGTGCGTCGTGTCGAGCCGGATCTCCTTCACCGGAGACGGATCGAGCGGCTTGACGGCCGCGTCCATGCTGAGCGCGCTGCCCGATGCGAACGGCCCCGTATGGCGCTCGTTCGACAGGACCGCCGGCGGCGGCTTGAAATCCATCTTCGCCGGATCGTAGCGATCGACCGGCGCCGGAGCCGGCGTCGTGGCGACGGGCTTCGCGGCAGTGGTGTCGGCCGCGCGCTTCTCCGCGCAGCCGGAAGCCAGCATCGCGATTGCGAGGACGAGGAATGCGACGGGGAATGCGACGGGGAATGCGACGAAACGCGTTCTCGGCGAAGCGCCTGAAACCGACATGCGGCCTCCTTTGCTGTAGCCGGGCGTTTCCGCACGGCAAGCGAGCGGACACTCGATCGGCAACCCGCATGACCGATGCGGCGCCGCCGTATATTCTGCTCATATTGGAACCGTGTCGCGCCACGAGCGTCAACCGCCGCACGCGCGGCACTTCGACGCGGCGCTCGCCGGACCGGCATCGCATCGCCGCGCGCCGCGGCTCGACCTCTGCCGAGCACGCGATCGCGAACGCCATAACGGCATGCGACGATACGCGACGGATGTTTCCCGGGGATGGCGCGGCGTGACTCGAAACGGCCTGTTGCTCGCGGCGCTGCTGCTCGTGCTCGCATGGCAAGGCGTCCGCTCGTGGGAGCTTCGGCCCGTGCATCCGGCGGACGGCGTGCTCGCGCCGGACGATCCGGTGCAGGCTGACGCGGTCGACGGCGAAGCCATCGCCGTCGGCAACTGGATGCTGACGCCGAGGGCGACCTACGAGATCACCGCGCGCGTGCTCGGGCGCGAGGACTATCGCTTCGATGCGCTGGCCGATCTCATTCCGGAAGATCTCGCGCTCGGCTGGGGCCCGATGTCCGACAACGCGGTGCTCGACCGCTTCGAGATCAGCCAGTCCTCGCGTTTCTTCTTCTGGCGGCCGCTCGATGCGCTGCCGATCGCGAGCCGCGAGGTCATCGAGCACAGCGCGAACACGCACGTGATCCCGGCCGACGCCACGATCGCGCGCGCGCTCGGACGGTTGCGGACCGGGCAGGTCGTTCGCCTCAGGGGCTTGCTCGTCGACGGCAAGCGCAACGACGGCATGATCTTCCGGACCTCGCTGACGCGGCAGGACAGCGGCGAAGGCGCCTGCGAGGTGCTCTACGTCGAGGACATCATGACGGAATGAGTCCGTCCCAAGCCCTTCGGAACGGGCCTCCCGACCGCGAGAAGCCTGCGTGAACGGCGCGCGAGCGGTCTGCGAATGCTGCGCGAATGGCGAAAGGGAACGCGCGGGCTAGGCTGCGCGCCGAATCGCCGCCTGCCCGGCCTGATACCGGTCGGCGGCGGCGAACCGTCCGACGACCATCGAGGAAGCCATGCGCCGCGCCATTCTGTTCACGCTCGTTTCGTTCGCTCTCAGCAGCACCGCCTACGCCGGAGGCCAGTTCATCGCCCTCCAGACGCCTTCGCTCCAGGTCACCAAGGTCTCCGCCAACGGAAAGTACGTCGTCGGCTCGGACAATGTCTTCGGCTATCGCGTGATCACCGCGACCAATGTCACGCAGACCCTGACCGGCCTCGACGTCGCGCTCGGCATCAACAACTTCGGCACGATTGCCGGAGCGGTTCCGGTCAACGGCGGCGCCGCGAACGGCGGCACCGATCTCGGTGCGTACGCGCCGCTCGGCGCCGATCCGGTCCAGCTGACCAGCCCGCTGCAGCAGGATTCGAACGGCTACGACATCTCCGACGACGGCACCGTGGTGGGCCTCTCGTTCGACGACGGTTTCGTCGGCCCGGCCGTCGCGTTCAAGTGGACGAGCAAGGAAGGCATGGTTGCGCTTCAGGTCAACCGCCCGGACACCTACTCGCGCGCCAACGCGATCAGCTCGGACGGCCGCGTCATCGTCGGCTGGAACGATCAGGAAGACGGCTACCGTTCGGCAGTGATCTGGCAGGACGGCGTGCCGCTCGACCTGACCGATCCCGACGGCAACCCGGTCGGCGAAGCCGACGGCGTCAGCTCGAATGGCGAATTCGTCGTCGGCAGCGGTTATTTCGATCCGGACACGCTCGCGAACACGGCCTGGATCTGGAGCGAGAAAACCGGCATTCAGCACGTTCCGACGATGGCGTTCGGGTTCGGCGTGACGAACGACGGCAAGACCGTCGTCGGGAGCACGGGCTTCTTCGACACTCCGTCGCGCGCGGCGATGATCTGGCGCGACGGCATCGGCACGATGACGGCCGGTGACTATCTCGCCGAGCAGAACATCGCCGTGCCGAGCGGCTGGAACGCGTCGCTGCAGGGCGGACTCGGCGGCATCTCCGCCGATGGCCGCATCATGGCCGGATGGAGCTTCGGCCCGCTCGGGGTCCAGTCGTACGTCGTCAAGATCTGGTGCTCGTCGCCTTCGCTCGGAAGCGGATATTCGTGTCCGTCCGCGAACGCCGCGCCGATCGCGCGCAAGAAGTAAGCCGCTTCGGCTAGACGATTGCGACATCGCTTCGACCGATGCGCCCGGCACATGCCGGGCGCATCGCGTTTTGCGCACCCTAGCGATGCAGTGATGCACTCGCGCAGCGACGTCAATCCTCGCCCGGCGGCGTCACGCTGCGCGTCAGCATCGCGGCGAGCACGGCATTCGGCTCGCCGACGCCGGCATTGATCCTGAAGCGTGTCGCGTAACCGGGATTTGCGACGCGCCGCGTCGCAAGGTCGAGCGTCGATCCCGCGTCGATGCGCGTGATGCTGACGCCGGCGATCGTCAGCGGCTTGCCGCGCACGAGCTGCGGCGGCTCGGGTTCCTCGACGACCCAGGCATGACCTTTCGATCCCGACGCGAGACGGCCTTTCGCGGCTCCGTCGATCAGGAGCGCCGAGGCTTCGTCGACGCCGATGCCGTAGATCGCCGCCGCGGGATCGTCGTGGCCGATGCGGGCAATGAACACGATCAGCCGGCCGAGCCGGCTGCGCGCCGAGAAATGCGTGTCGGTGATGACGTGCTCGAGGCCGGGAACGTGCAGGAAATCGCCTTCGAGCGTGACGCCGGAATCAAACGGATCGGCGAGCGCGACGCGCGATTCCATGCTTCCGCCATCGAGCGCGGTGTACGCGTAACGTCCGAGCACGGCCAATCCGGCGCTGCTGCCGCCGATCGGACGATGCGCCTTCACGTGAGCGTTCAAAGCATCGCCGACCGGCGTACCTTTCCAGTAGCGGATGTAGTTCGCCTGATCGCCGCCGGCGAGGAAGATCCCGTCGGCGCGATGGAGCACGTCGAGCACGCGCGGATCGGAAGAAGCCTCGCGATCGTGGAAGACGATCGTCTCGGCGGAGACGACCGGGCCCCAATCCTTGACGAACGATTCGCCGTAATCGCCATCGGTCGCATCGTAGCTGCCGTCGGAAACCGCGCGCAGGATCGCGATGTGCCCGCCTCCCGCCTTGCGCGCGATGAACTCGAAGCCGGCATCCACGCGTCCGCCGCCGCCGAACAGCACGACTCCGGAATCGGTATGCGTCGCGCGCGGCAGGCGCGGATCGCCGCTGACGAAATAGTCGAAGTGCGGATCGCGATACGCATGCGGCCGATCCGCCTCCACGCGCTTCGCCGACGGCGCCGGTTCGTCCGCAAACGAGCCTGTGCCCGAGCCGAGCAAGACGAAGCCGAGGGCGATCGCGCCGAGCGAAATCTTCGACATGCACGTTCTCCGGGTTCGTTAAAATGATGTAAGCTTATTGTCGTCGATTTGTAGAATCAATGTTAAGAATCTGCTGATACGCGCGCCGCCATGCGCCGGGCCAAGGCGCGAGCGCGGCTTCAATCCGCTCAAGGGGGAGAGCTCCATGCGCAAGACCATCCTGACACTCGCCTGTCTCGCCTCGCTGCATGCCTGGGCGCAGACCGATCCGGCCGCGACGACGACGCCGTCGAACAGCGACGAGACGACGTCGACGCAGAAGCTCGAAACGGTCGAGGTCACGGGCTCGCGCATTCCGCGCGCGCAGATCGAAGGTCCGGCGCCGGTCGTCACGATCACGTCGAAGGACATCCAGCAGCGTGGATTCATCAACGTCGCCGACATCATGTCGTCGCTGACGCAGAACCTCGGCGCGCTCGACAACAACCAGCAGACGGACGGCTTCTCGACCGGCGCGCAGGCGGTCGACCTGCGCGGCCTCGGTCCGAACCACACGCTCGTGCTCGTCAACGGACGCCGCATCGCGGACTACCCGCAATCGTACGGCGGCAACAGCAACTTCACGGACATCTCGAACATCCCGGCGACGATGATCGACCGTGTCGAGATCCTCTCCGGCAGCGCGTCGGCCGTATACGGCTCGGACGCGATCTCGGGCGTCATCAATTTCATCCTGAAGACGAAGGCCGACGGCACGACGATCGACTTCCGCGTCGGCACGACCGAGCACGGCGGCTTCGACTCGCAGCGCCTGCAGATCTTCAGCGGCTATTCGAACGGCGATTTCGACTCGGTGTTCGGCATCGAGCTTCTGAATCAGCAGCCGCTCTGGGCGTACCAGAGAAGCTTCACCGACTCGCGCCTCGACAGTCCCGCCGATCCGTCGCGCATCGCGGCGAGCCCGGTGTTCGTGATCATGGACGAGGACGAGAACTACATCGATCCCGGCCAGGCGACCTGCGATGCGCTCTCGTACCTCGATCACGGCACCGTCCAGTACACCTATCGGCGCAACTACGGCTGGTTCTGCGGCAGCTACAAGGACGTCGGCTACGGCACGCTCGAGAACGGCCGCAAGGCCGCGAACTTCTGGGGCTCGGCGACGTACAGGCTGAGCGACAGCGCGAGCCTCTTCCTCGACCTGCAGGCCGGCACCTCGCATCAGGAGAGCTACAACACGCCGCTGGAATGGCAGAACAGTTATCAGCTCAACGGCGACTCGACGCCGATCCCGTTCTTCAATTCCGCGACCAACCGCATCGAGCAGTGGCAGCGCCGGTATTTCACGATCGAGGAGAACGGCGGCTTCGACGCCGGCAAGATCCGCAATATCGACAACTCGCTCTCGATCAACACCGGCATCAAGGGTACGTTCGGCGACGGCCGCTGGAACTATGAGGCGCTGTACGGACATTCGCAGAACGAGCTCGAGAGCAAATGGCCCGCGCTCGTCTCGGCGCGCGCACAGGCGCTCTATCTCGGCCCGTCGCTCGGCGTCGATCCCGACAGCGGATTGCAGATCTACGACGCGCCGATCGAGCGCCTCTACACGCCGCTGACGGTCGCCGAGTTCCGCTCGATCACGCAGGATTCGATCGACAACGACACGAGCCGCAACGACAACGTCTCGTTCACGACGAACACGACCGAGCTCTTCAACCTGCCGGCAGGTCCGGTCGGATTCGCTGGCGTCGTCGAGTACGGCAACCAGTACTTCGGGTTGAAGCCCGATCCGCTGTCGCTCGACGGCTCGTACTTCGGCCTGCACAACACCGGCGCCGTCGGCTCGCGCGATCACGGCGGCATCGGCGCCGAATTCAGCGCGCCGATCTTCTCGACGCTGACGTTGACCGGCGCGGGTCGTTACGATCATTACGAATACTCGTCGAACGGCTCCGGCAAGTTCACCTACGCGCTCGGCCTCGAATGGCGTCCGTTCGAGAGCCTGCTCGTGCGCGGCTCGTACGGCACCGGCTTCCGCGCGCCGGATCTCTCCTATCTTTACGCGGGGCTCAGCGGATCGAGCTCGGGCGGCACCGACTACTACCTCTGCCGTCGCGACGAGCCCGACACCGGCCCCGACTTCGCCGACAACTGCAGCAACGGCGACATCGGCTTCAACGGCCGCAGCCGCGGCAGCACCGATCTCAAGAACGAGACCAGCAAATCGTTCACGTACGGCTTCGTCTATTCGCCGGCGCCGAACTTCGACATGACCGTCGACTACTACAACATCAAGCTCAAGAACGAAGTCGAGTATCAATCGAGCGACACGATCCTGCGCGAGGAAGCCGACTGCCGCCTCGGCGAGACCCTCGGCGGAGCGCCGGTCGACATCGGGTCGGCATTGTGCCAGCAGGTCATCTCGCAAGTCGTGCGCAATCCGGCCGGCGCGGTCGGCAATCCCGAAGGCGTGACGAGCGTGCTCGTGCTGCCGATCAACGCCGCGATCGATCACACGTCCGGTGTCGACTTCAACGCGCGCTACGCATGGGACACGGCACGCTACGGAACGTTCACGTTCAATCTCGGCTACACGTACGTGATCATGCATGACATCCAGCTGTTCAAGGGTGATCCGGTCGACGACGAGCTCACCGACTGGTACAACTACGTGATTCCGCGCAGCAAGACGAACTATTCCGTGACATGGGCGTTCGAGCGCTTCTCGACGACGCTCTACGGTGAGCGCCTCGGCGGCCTGCCGAACTACGACGGCGATCAGCGTCTCGGACCGACCTTCGTCTACAACGCCACGCTCAACTACAAGTTCACCGACGATCTCGCGCTCTCGCTCGCGATCGACAACCTGTTCGATCGCAAGCCCGGCCGCGACAGCACCTGGACGAGCTATCCTTATTACGCGAGCCGCTGGTTCAGCCCGATCGGCCGCGCGTATTATCTCGAGGCGACGTACCGCTTCGGCGGCAGCGCCAGGTGATCACTCGATAGCGATATCCGCCATGCGTCTTCAGAAACGTCTCCATCGCGCGCGAGCAGGACTCGCCGCCGTCTCGCTCGCGCTGCTCGCCGCTTCCGCTATCGCGCATGCCGACGACGCCGGCAAGCCGCTGCTCGTCATCCACGGCGGCGCGGGCGTCGTCGCGAAGGAAGTCACGCCCGAGCGCGAGCGCGCGGTGCGCGCCGAGCTCGAACGCGCGTTGCGCAAGGGCTACGCGATCCTCGCCTCCGGCGGATCGAGCCTCGATGCGGTCGGCGCCGCGATCAGCACGATGGAGGATTCGGGCACGTTCAACGCCGGCAAGGGCGCGGTCTTCAACCACGACGGCAGGAACGAGCTCGACGCGGCGATCATGGACGGCGCGACCCTGCGCGCCGGCAGCGTCGCGAACGTGCACACGGTTAAAAATCCCATTCTGCTCGCGCGTGCGGTCATGGACAAATCGCCGCACGTCATGCTCGTCGGCGAAGGCGCCGAGATCTTCGCGAAGTCCGTCGACATGAAACCGGTGCCGCCGAAATACTTCTACACCGAGATGCGCTGGAAGGAACTGCAGGAGGCGCTCAAGGAGGAAAAGTCGGGCCATCACGGCACCGTCGGCGCGGTCGCGCTCGACAAGGCCGGCCATCTCGCGGCCGGCACGTCGACCGGCGGCATCACGAACAAGCGTTACGGGCGCGTCGGCGATTCGCCGATCATCGGCGCCGGCACGTACGCCGATGCGCATTGCGCCGTGTCGGCGACCGGCTGGGGCGAGTTCTACATCCGCGCGACCGCGGCGAAGGACATCTGCGCGCGCATGGAATACGCGCACGCGACGCTCGCCGAAGCCGCATCGACGGTCGTCATGGACATC
>DASZWL010000008.1:0-3688 GCA_035546695.1 Rhodanobacteraceae bacterium
GCC
Organism: Rhodanobacteraceae bacterium; assembly: GCA_035546695.1. Classification (GTDB taxonomy): domain Bacteria; phylum Pseudomonadota; class Gammaproteobacteria; order Xanthomonadales; family Rhodanobacteraceae; genus Dokdonella_A. Next base: position 4 of record DASZWL010000008.1, read on the forward strand.
AGCCGGGACCGGCTGCGGTGTCGTCGATCGCTTCGAGCAGACGCAGCAGCGGACGACGTGCAAGCCGCCGCTTCAGATCGTCCTCGTCGAGATCGTGCATCTCGAACACGGCCTGACGACGCCAGGCAAGACGGCGCACCGGATTCAGCCATCGATTCGGCACGCGCGCGAACACCTTGCCGCGCAGGCTCTCGTCGGCGCCGGCGACGAACTGGAACACCGCCGCGCCGCCCGGAGCGAGCACGCGGAAGAACTCGTCGACGTAACCCGCCGCGAGCGCGGCCGGAATGTGCTGCAGCGTCATGTTCGAATAAACGAGATCGACGCTTGCATCGGCGACGCCGTCGAGACGCGGCGAGGCGTTCTCGCGGAATTCGATGTTCCCGACGTCGCGATTCAGCGCACGCGCGGTATCGAGCATGCTCGGCGATACGTCGAGCGCGACGACCTTGTCGAAATGCCGCGCCAATGCACGGCTCAAGCGTCCCGCTCCGCAGCCGAAGTCGAGCGCGAGCGATCGGCCGGCCGGCCAGCCGCGCGCGCCGAGCAGGTGCAACTGCGCCTCGATCTCGACGCGGCCGGTCTCGAGAAACTCGGCGGGATCCCAGCGGCGGCCGCGCTTGCCGGCCTCGGAGAGCACGGCCCACAGCGGATCGTCGCGGCCGAGCGTGTGCCAGACGCGGCGGAGGTGTTCGAGATCGGTCATGAGGACGCGAATGGTGGAGCGCGCGACGCTCAGCGTAAAGAGCCGCGGAACCAAGTCGGTATACCCACGCCGTCATTCCCGCGAAAACGGGAATCCATGTTGCTTTTCCGAACGCTACAAAATGGATTCCCGCTTTCGCGGGAATGACGTCGCCGTAGGTCGGCTTCGCGCGTCCTAACTCTCCACCAGCTCCACGCCATCGAGTCCCTGCGACAGCGTATGCGCATCGCCGCCCTGCGCGAGCTTGATCTTGAGGCGCACCTCGTTCGCCGAGTCGGCGTGGCGAAGCGCGTCCTCGTAGCTGATCTCGCCGGCCTGATAGAGCTCGAAGAGACTCTGGTCGAACGTGCGCATGCCGAGGTTCGTCGATTCCTTCATGACGTCCTTCAGCTTGTGGATCTCGCCCTGGCGGATGTAGTCGGCGACGAGCGGCGTGCCGAGCATGACTTCCATCGCGACGCGGCGCGCCTTACCGTCCGGCGTCGGGATCAGCTGCTGCGCGACGACGCCCTTCAGGTTCAGCGAAAGATCCATGAAGAGCTGCGAGCGGCGATCCTCGGAAAAGAAGTGGATGATGCGGTCCATCGCCTGGTTCGCGTTGTTCGCGTGCAGCGTGCAGAGGCAGAGATGGCCCGTCTCGGAGAAGTTGATCGCGTGCTCCATCGTCTCGCGCGTGCGCACCTCGCCGATCATGATGACGTCGGGCGCCTGGCGCAGCGTGTTCTTGAGCGCGTTTTCCCAGGTGTCCGTGTCGATGCCGAGCTCGCGCTGCGTGATGATGCAGCCCTCGTGCTTGTGCACGTATTCGATCGGATCCTCGATCGTGATGATGTGGCCCGTCGAGTTCTGGTTGCGGTAGCCGATCATCGCCGCGAGTGAAGTCGATTTACCGGTGCCGGTCGCGCCGACGAACATGATGATGCCGCGCTTGGTCATCGCCAGCGACTTGATGATCGGCGGCAGCGACAGTTCCTCGATCGTCGGAATGCGCGTCTCGATGCGGCGCAGGACCATGCCCACGCAGTTGCGCTGATAGAAGCACGACACGCGGAAACGGCCGACGCCGGTCACGCTGATCGCGAACTGGCACTCGTGCGTCTTCTCGAACTCCTCGCGCTGCGAGGGCGTCATCACGTTCAGCACCATGTCGCGCGACTGCTGCGGCGTCAGCGCGTTCTGCGTGATCGGCGCGATGCGCCCGTGCACCTTCATCGAAGGCGGCACGCCCGCCGTGATGAAGAGGTCGGACGCCTTCTTGTGCGTCATCAATTTGAGGAACGAGGTGAAGTCGACGCTGCTGCTCATGGGAGGACTCCCAGGGAATGGTGAGTGGGGAATGGAGAATGGAAAGAGCGCGCGGATCGATCGCGGCGCGCGTTACCCATTCCCGATTCCCGATTCCCCATTCCCGTCATTTGAAGATTTCCTTGTTCTTCGCATACCCGATCGCCTGCTGCCGCGTCACGAGACCGCGCTTGACGAGATCCTGCAGGCACTGATCCAGCGTCTGCATGCCGTGCTGGCTGCCGGTCTGGATCGACGAATACATCTGCGCGACCTTGTCCTCGCGGATGAGGTTCCGGATCGCGGGAATGCCGACCATGATCTCGTGCGCCGCGATGCGCCCGCCGCCGACCTTCTTCAGGAGCGACTGCGAGATCACCGCACGCAGCGATTCCGACAGCATCGAGCGCACCATCGGCTTCTCGCCGGCGGGGAACACGTCGATGATGCGGTCGACGGTCTTCGCGGCCGACGAGGTGTGCAGCGTCGCGAATACGAGGTGTCCGGTCTCGGCGGCGGTCAGCGCGAGGCGGATCGTCTCGATGTCGCGCATCTCGCCGACGAGCACGTAATCCGGATCCTCGCGCAGCGCCGAGCGCAGCGCTTCGTTGAAGCCATGCGTGTCGCGGTGCACCTCACGCTGGTTGATGAGGCACTTCTGCGAGGTGTGCACGAACTCGATCGGATCCTCGATCGTAAGGATGTGCGCGTATTCGTTCTTGTTGACGTGATCGACCATCGCCGCGAGCGTCGTCGACTTGCCCGAACCGGTCGGACCGGTCACGAGGATCAAACCCTGCGGCTGCGAGATCAGCTCCTTGAAGACGCGCGGCGCGCCGAGATCCTCGAGCGTCAGCACCTCGGATGGAATCGTGCGGAACACCGCGCCGGCGCCGCGGTTCTGGTTGAACGCGTTGACGCGAAAGCGCGCGAGCGAGGGGATCTCGAACGAGAAATCGACCTCGAGGAATTCCTCGTAGTCGCGCCGCTGCTTGTCCGACATGATGTCGTAGATCAGCGAGTGGATCTGCTTGTGATCGAGCGCCGGGATGTTGATGCGGCGCACGTCGCCGTCGACGCGGATCATCGGCGGCAGGCCGGCCGAGAGATGAAGGTCCGAGGCCTTGTTCTTGACCGAGAAGGCCAGCAGTTCGGCAATATCCATTACGTTCTTCCCCTGGAATCCGCGACAGCCGCCCCGGCGGCGCTGGAAACCCCACGAACCCGAGCGAGTATAGCTCGCAAAAATCATGCCCGATCAGGCGCCTCCCATGAATTCCTGCGAATCAGCCTACAGTTCCGTGCTGAAACGGATGGTCGCGGCCAGCGCAGCGGCCGGCCGCCCCGCCGCGCGGCTCGTCGCCGTCGGCAAGACGAAGCCGGCCGAGGCGCTTCGCGCGCTCGCGGCGGTCGGCCAGACGGCGTTCGGCGAGAACTACGTGCAGGAGGCGCGCGCGAAGCAGGCGGCGCTCGCCGATCTCGCGCTCGAATGGCACGCGATCGGACCGCTGCAATCGAACAAGGCGCGCGAAGTCGCGGAGCACTTCGACTGGCTGCAGACGCTCGACCGGCCGAAACTCGTCGAGGCGCTCGCGCGCCACCGGCCAGAAGGCCGCGCGCCGCTCGACGTGCTGATCCAGGTCAACATCGACGATGAGTCGAGCAAGTCCGGCTGCGCGCCGCACGAGATCGCCC
>DASZWL010000009.1:0-8273 GCA_035546695.1 Rhodanobacteraceae bacterium
CTGCGTGCGATCGCTCGCGCCGGGAATGTTCTCGAAATACCAGTCGGCCGCGGTCGAATGCACGTCGACCTGCCAGTTGTAGCGCGTGACCGAATTGCCGCCCCAGCGGTCGACCGTGTAGCCGATCTCGGCATTTCGCTCGGCATCGCCGAACGCGACACCGAAGATCAGGGGACTGAACGGATGCACGTTCGCCGACGTATCGACGGAGACGGCGATCGCACCACCGGCCGGCGATCCGGCGCGATCGTTCGCGCTTGCCGCGAGCGCCGTCGCCGACGTGAGCACGAGCAAGAGGCAGGTCTTCTGCATCGCCGACTCCCATCGTGAAGTCGCGAGAACGCTAGCCCGGCGCTCGCAACGCATCCGACGAAGCGGTCACAATACCCGCGATGAAGCAAAACGACGACGCGCTCCGGCCGAACGCAAGCACCATGCCGATCACCGGAATGCTCGTGTATTGCCGTCCCGGCTTCGAAGGCGAATGCGCGCAGGAGCTGACGGCGTATGCGGCCCTGCACGCGCTGACGGGATTCGCGCGTGCCGAGCGCAATCGCGGATTCGCCGAGCTCGTCGTCACGGCCGACGCGACGAGGGACTTTCGCGCGGCGACGCAGGCCTGGCGCGCGCTCGTCTTCGCGCGACAGGCGCTCGGCGTCATCGGGCGAATCGACGCGATGCCGCGCCACGATCGTCTTGCGGCGCTGCTTCCGATCATCGAGCAGCCTGCGATGCGCTGGTGCGATGCGTGGATCGAGGCGCCCGACAGCGACGAGGGCCGCGAGCTCGCTGCGCTCTGCCGCGCACTCAATTCGGTGCTGATCGCGGCGCTGAAGAAGCGCAGCCTCATCGAGGCGCGATCGCCGTGGCGGCTGCACGTCTGCCTCACCGCATCCGATTCCGCGATCGTCGCCTGCGCCGACGCTGCCGCATCGGCGCCGTGGCCGGGCGGCATTCCGCGACTTCGATTCCCGCGCGGCGCACCGAGCCGCTCGACGCTGAAGCTCGAGGAGGCGTTTCTCGTGCTGCTCGACGATGACGAGCGCGAGCGCTGGCTGAAACCCGGCATGACGGCCGTCGATCTCGGCGCGGCGCCGGGCGGCTGGACCTTCCAGCTCGTGCGCCGCTCGATCCGCACGATCGCGATCGACAACGGTCCGATGGACCCGGCGCTGATGGAATCGGGGCTCGTCGAGCATCTTCGCGTCGACGGATTCCGCTACCGTCCGCCGCGCGCGGTCGACTGGCTCATCTGCGACATGGTCGAGCAGCCGCGACGCGTCGCCGAGCTCGTCGCGCAGTGGCTCGCCGACGGCGCCTGCCGACGCGCGATGTTCAACCTGAAGCTACCGATGAAGAAACGCTACGACGAAGTGCAGCTCTGCCTCGGATCGATGCGCGAAACCTTGCGCGGCCGCGGCGGCCTCGAGGTTCGCGCGAAGCAGCTCTATCACGATCGCGAGGAGATCACGGTGTTCGCGACGGTCCGGCATTCGGGTTGATCGGTGCGCGAGGCTGCTGACGGCGGTCATGCGCTGCCGGTATCCTTGCTTGAAAAGCCGGGATTCGGGAGTCGGGATTAGGGGATTCGAAGCAGTTTTTTCGACCCGTACCCCGGCATCTCTTCCCGCATCACGAATCCCGAATCCCGAATCCCGGCTCTCCATGAAACGCCTGCGCGCCTTCCTGCCGCTGCTGATCCTGATCGCGATCGGCGTCGCCCTCGTCGCATCCGGCGCGCTCGACCGCTTCGAGCCCTCGCAGCTCGGCGCCGAGCAGGTACGGCTGCGCGCGCTCGTCGAAGCGCATCCGCTGCTCGCGCCGCTCGCGCAGATCGTCGTCGTCATGCTCGGCATCTCGACTGGCATTCCGGGCGTCGTCGTGCTGATCTTCGCCGGTGGCATGCTGTTCGGCGTCGTCGAGGGAACGCTCCTGTCCGGCGTCGGCACGACGCTCGGTGCGACGATCCTGTTCCTCGCGAGCCGCTCGGCGTTCGCGCACGGAACGGGCCCCGCACCGCTCCTCGTCGAGAAGCTTCGCGCGGGCTACCACGCGTTTCCGCTGAGCTACACGATGTTCCTCCGGCTCGTGCCGTTCTTTCCGTTCGGCGGCGTGACCGTCGCGCTCGCGTGGCTGCGCTGTCCGCTCTGGCTGTTCCTGACCGCGACCGCGATCGGCGGCACGGTCATGATCGCGTTCGAGACCGCGCTCGGCGCCGGCCTTGCGGACGCGATCGCGCGCGAAGGCGCGGTGTCGCTCAACCTGTTCGCGCACAAGCGCGTGCTCGTGCCGATGCTCGGCATGGCCGTGCTCGCGCTGGCGCCGGTCGTGCTCGGACAGTTGCGGCGGTTGGGGAGGAAGGAGGGAATGGGAAATCGGGAATAGGGAATCGGCGCGACGGTTTTTTGCTGCCTTATTCGCGCAGAATCCGACGATCACTTCTCGCGCTTCAGCCGTCCTCCATTCCCGATTCCCCATTCCCCATTCCCTGCCCTACCCGCTATCCTGCGGCGCGTTTTCCGCCACTCCACGGAAACCCTTGAACAGCCGCCCCGCGCCCCAGCCGGTCCGCAAGTCGTTCTGGCGAGCCCTGACGTTGACGCTCGTCGTCGCGGCGCTGAACGTCGGGCTCTGGGCCTTCCTGAACCGGCCCGTGCACATCGCCGACTGGAACGGCGAGATCGGCGGTCTCGCCTACAACGCCTCGCAGCGCTATCAGGATCCGACGCGAGGGATCTTCCCGAACGAGGCCGAGCTCGCGAGCGACATCCGAATCCTGTCGAAGTATACGAAGCGGCTGCGCGTGTACCAGTCGTCCGAGAGCCCGCAGATTCCGCGGCTCGCGCGCTTCTACGGCATGGACGTCATGGGCGGCGCGTGGCTCGACAAGCGCATCGAGCACAACGAGCGCGAGCTCGAGGCGCTGATCGCGCTCTCGCGAAAATACGACAACATCACGCGCGCAATCGTCGGCAACGAAACGGTGCTGCTCGGCAATCTCTCGGTGCAGCAGCTGATCGGCTATCTCGATCGCGCGCGCGCTCACCTAAGGATTCCGGTCTCGACGGCCGAGCCGCTCGATACCTGGCAGCGGCATCCCGAACTGATTCGTCACGTCGATTTCGTGACCGTGCACATCCTTCCGTACTGGGAGTTCGTCGCGCGCAAGGACGCGATCGGATGGGTGCTCGGGCAATACAGGGCCGTGCGCAAGCTCGTCGACGATCAGGGATTTCCCGACAAGCCGGTCGTGATCGGCGAAGTCGGCTGGCCCTCGAACGGCGACCGGCGCAGGAGCGCTCAACCGTCTCTCGCCGATGAGGCGCATTTCCTTCGCGAGTGGTTCAACGTCGCGGCGAAGGAGAAGCTCGACTACTACGTCATGGAGGCGATCGACCAGCCGTGGAAAGCCGCGAACGAGGGCCTCGCCGGCGCGTACTGGGGCGTGCTCGACGCAAACCGGCAGCAGAAGTTCGCGTTCACCGGCACCGTGATCGAGGATCCGAAATGGCCGTGGAAAGCGGGCCTTGCCTCGATCATCGCGCTGATCCCGATGTTCTGGTTCGCGCGGCACTTCATCCGCTTCCGCGCGCTCGGCCTCGCGTTTTTCCTCGCGCTGATCCAGGTCTCGGCGTCGATCCTGGTCTGGATGGCGACGCTGCCTTACGACTTCTATCTCGATCCGCTCGACTGGGGCATGCTCGTGCTGCTGTTCCCGGCGCAGCTCGCGATCATCCTGATCCTCCTGATCAACGGCTTCGAGTTCACCGAGGTGATCTGGCGGCCGAAGTGGCTGCGCGAATTCCGGATGCTGCCGCCGGATCCCGTCGAGAGGCAGCCGTTCGTCTCGATCCATCTCGCCTGCTACAACGAGCCGCCGGAGATGGTGATCCTGACGCTCGACTCGCTCGCGGCGCTCGATTACGAGAACTACGAAGTGCTCGTCATCGACAACAACACGAAGAAAGAGGAAGTCTGGAAGCCGGTCGAGGCGCATTGCGAAAAGCTCGGCGCGAAATTCCGTTTCTTCCATCTCGATCCCTGGCCGGGCTTCAAGGCGGGCGCGCTGAACTACGGACTTGGTGAAACCGATCCGCGCGCCGAGATCGTCGCCGTCGTCGACGCCGACTACGAAGTGCGGCGCGACTGGCTCGGCGCGCTGACCGGCTATTTCCACGATCCGAAAGTCGCCGTCGTGCAATGCCCACAGGCGCATCGCGATTACGAGCACAACGCATTCCGGCGCATGACGAACTGGGAGTACGACGGCTTCTTTCGCATCGGCATGCACCATCGCAACGAGCGCAACGCGATCATCCAGCACGGCACGATGACGATGGTGCGCAAGGACGCGCTCGTCGATACCGGCGCGTGGTCGGAATGGACGATCTGCGAGGACGCCGAGCTAGGCCTTCGGCTCATGAAGGCCGGCTACGAGCTCGTCTACGTCGACGAGGTCATGGGCCGCGGCCTCACGCCGGCCGATTTCACCGCGTACAAGTCGCAGCGCTACCGCTGGGCATTCGGCGCGATGCAGATCATGAAGGCGCGCTTCGACTGGATGGTCTCGAAGGCATCCACGCTGACGCGCGGCCAGCGCTTCCACTTCCTCACCGGCTGGTTCTCGTGGTTCGGCGACGCGCTGCACCTCGTGTTCACGCTGATGGCGATGCTGTGGACGCTCGGCATGGTGCTCGCGCCGAAATACTTCACGCTGCCGATGTATCTCTTCCTCGTGCCGCTGATCGGCTTCTTCGTCTGCAAGGCCGCGTTCGGCATCATTCTCTATCGCAAGCGCGTGCCGTGCTCGTGGAAGGATACGATCGCGGCGTCGGTCGCGAGCATGGGCCTCTCGCACGCGATCGCGCGCGGAATCTTCCAGGGCCTTTGGCGCAAGAAGGGCGAGTTCGTGCGCACCGCGAAGAGCCGGCGCATCGGCAAGAAGCCGAGCGCGTTCGTCTCGGTCACTGAGGAACTCTTGCTGTTCCTCGCGCTGATGGCCGGCATCGTCGGCATGATCAACTCGATCGGCATCCACTACGTCGAAGGCAAGCTCTGGATCGCGATCCTCGCCGCGCAGGCGATTCCCTACGGCTCGGCGCTGATCGGCGCCTGGGTGGCGCATCGCTCGGGTGACGCGGTCGGCTGACGCGCGAGCCGGCGCTATGATCGGCGCAAGACGGTTTCGTCGAAGGTTCCGCGCCATGACGAAGAAGACATCGCCCGCCGCGATCGCTGCGGCGCTGACCGAGCTCTGGTCGCCGCGCGTCGTCGCGGAAGTCGACGACAGCTACGTCAAGGTCGCGCGCGTCCACGGCACGTTCGGCTGGCACGCGCATGCCGACGAAGACGAGCTCTTCATGATCCTCAAGGGCCGCCTGCGCATCGATCTCGAGGACGGCGCGGTCGAGCTCGGCGAAGGGGAGGTGTTCGTCGTGCCGAAGGGAACGCGCCACAATCCTTCGGCCGAAGAGGAATGCCACGTGCTGCTGATCGAGCGCAAGACGACGCTGCACACGGGCGATACGGTCAACGAGAAGACGCGCTCGATCGCCGATCAACTCCGTCCGGTTTGAACCGCGTGCCTCGTGCCTAAGGCTTGCGCAGCGTGCGACGCAGGCGTCCGAGCAAGCCCGGCCCGCTTTTTTCGACCGGTTCGTGACCGCGCGGGACGCGCGGCTGCCACTCGATCAACCCGATCGCGTCGTAGGCGTTGACGACGTCGAAGACATCGTCCATCGACGCGCCGCTCGCGGCCGCGATCTCGTGCAGGCGAGCCGGTTGCAGCATCGCCGATGCGATGCGGAAATACGCGCTGAAATCGCGCTCGATCTCGAGCCAGTGCTTGAGATGGTACGTGCCGCCGGGATCGAGATGGCGCGCGAGCTGGCCACCCGAATGCGTCAGCACGTAAAGCCAGATGAGGCGCAGATACGACTGCGGCGACACCGTCGAGCGCAGCTCGGCAAGCTCGGCGCTCGTCAGCGGCTCGAAGTCGGAATGGCGAAGCGGCGTGCGGCAATACGGCTCGAGCGCCGCGAGACGGCCCTCGGAATGGAACACGCGCAGCTTCGGATCGAGCACGAGCGCCGGCGCATCGGCGATCTGAATGCGCGCCGGACCGCCGAGGAGATCGCCTTCGAGATACGCGCGCAGATCGTGGCGCGCGTTGTTGCCGCCCCGGCGTATCAGATTCGGATCGGGCGGAGCGTCGTCGCGCACGCCGGGACGCAAGCCGCTGCCGCGCGCTTCGCTGCGCGCGGTCGGACCCGACGTGCCGAACACGGTCGTGTTCTCGTCGAGCGTCGCCTTGACGCGCGCCGCTTCGCGCTCTTCCGCGGGATCGACTTTCAAAAGCTCGTCCAGGCCCGGCGCCGCGACGGCGGAAACGCGCTCGGACGGGGCGGTCGGCTCATCGATCGCATCGGTCTCGATCTCCTCGCTGCCATCGCCGACGTCGAGGACGTAGAAATCGTGCTTCTGCGGTTCGATGCCGTCGGCGCGCACGGCCCTGCCGGCCACATCGTTGAGGACCGCGACGACGTTCGCGAGCTTCAGCGGACGCATCAGCACGAGATCGTGGCCGGCGACCGGCTCGTCGCTGAACACCGCGCAGCGCATGCCGGCGGCTTGCGCGCGCGTGCGCGCCATCTGCCCCGCGAACGAGGACGGATCGACGACGAGGAGATCCGCGCCCGATTCGCTGCTCCAGTGCCAGCGCGCGCCGAGCTCGCTGTCGGCCTTGCGCATCAGGAGACGCAGATGCGCGGTCTCCTCGTCGGAGACGCCGATGACCGCGATCCGCTTGTCGGCGATACGCCTGTCGGAGCTCACTCTGACGATTTCCCCCAAGAAACCGATGTCGGGCGCACGCCGGATTCTTGCAGAGCGCGCGCCGCGGAAATGCGAAATCGGCCCGCTTGCCGCGAGCCCGCCGGACGCGAGCGTGCTTGGATCGCGTGCGCGCGTCAATCGCGCAGCCGCTAGGATGCGCCGGTCAGTACGCGTCGTTCAGGAAGAGCCGCCCGAAGCGAACGACATTCAGCCACGCCGGCGCTTGGGCTTCAGCATCGTTCCGATGCAGCGGCGCGCACCGCAGCGGCAGGCCCATAGCTGCTTCAGGCGCGGCGTGATGCGCTCGCCGACGTCGATGCCGTAGTCGTACGTGAGCTCGTCGCCGGCGCGAAGCGGCCGGATCGTCTCGATCAGGACGCGATCCTTGCGCCGGTCGCCGCCCTCGTCCTCCTCGATGACCGCCTGGCAGTTCGGCGTGCAGCTGTGATTGATCCAGCGCGCGATGTTGCCGCCGAAATTGGCGTCGAGGACGTAGCGGTCGTTCAGCGTGAACAGGAACGTGTGTCCGTTGTCGGGCACGTTCGCATACAGGCGATCGACCTGCGCGTGCGTCAGGCGCCGGCCGAGGTATTCGACGACTTCGGTGCCTTTGGGGATGTCGACGAGGGCGAACACGCCGTTGCCGTGGATCGGCGAGCGGCGCCGGGCGATGCGTCTTGGCATGGATGCGAACGATGGATGATGGAACTGGCGATGATAGCGCGAGCAGGCATCGCGCTGCGCGTCGCGTCGATCGCGAGCATTGAGTCGCGTCGCGAGTGCAGGTAGCGTTCGGCGCATGCGGCGCCTCGCCGCCGGAGGATTCCGATGCGTCCACGCGCTTCCCTGCTGCTCGTCGCGCTTGCGGGTGCGATCTTTGCGCTCGCGTCCGCGGCGAAGACGCACGGCTCTTCCCACGGGCACGGCCATAAGCCGGCGGCGAGCGGCACGAGCGGCGAGTACGACTACTACGTGATGGCGCTGTCCTGGTCGCCGACCTACTGCGAGCTGCATCCGGACGAAGACGAACAGTGCGGCCACAAAGGCTACGGCTTCGTGTTGCACGGCCTCTGGCCGCAGTACGAGAACGGCGGCGGTCCCGAGCAGTGCGCGACCTCGCAGGCGCCGGATCGCCGGACGATCTCGCAGGCGCTGGCGTTCATGCCGAGCCGCGCGCTGATCAACCATGAATGGCGCTCGCACGGCGCCTGCACCGGACTCGACGCACGCGCGTACTTCGCGCTGGCCGACAAGGCGTTCGGCGCGATCCACGCGCCGCCCGAGCTCAACGCGCCGAAAGCCGAGCAGCGCATGACCCAGGCGACGCTGCGCGATGCGTTCCGGCGCGCGAATCCCGGCCTCGACGACGACATGCTGAGCCTCCATTGCAGCCGCGGCCAGCTCGTCGAAGTGCGCGTGTGCCTCGACAAGGATCTCGC
>DASZWL010000010.1:0-24571 GCA_035546695.1 Rhodanobacteraceae bacterium
GCCGGCATGTTCATGCAGAACTGGGAAGAAGACGATCGCAACGGCCCGTGCCACGCCGACGAGGATCGCAAGGATGCGCTCGCCGTCTGCGCGCGTCTCGGCATTCCGCTGTACCTGCGCAATTTCGCGGCCGAATACTGGGATCAGGTGTTCGCGCGCTTCCTCGACGAATACCGCGCCGGCCGCACGCCGAATCCCGACGTGCTCTGCAACCGCGAGATCAAGTTCAGGACGTTCCTCGATCACGCCCGCGCGCTCGGTGCCGAAAAGATCGCGACGGGTCACTACGCGCGCATCGACTGCGTCGACGGCCGCCATCGCCTGCTGCGCGCGCGCGACGAGGACAAGGACCAGACCTATTTCCTGCACGCGCTCGGCCAGGATGCGCTGTCCGCGACGCTGTTTCCGATCGGCGAAATGCGAAAGCCCGACGTGCGCAAGCTCGCGCTCGAAGCGAACCTGCCGACGCACGCGAAAAAGGACTCGACCGGCATCTGCTTCATCGGCGAGCGTGATTTCCGCGCGTTCCTCGGCGAATACATTCCCGCGCAGTCTGGTGAGATCCGCACGCCGGAAGGTGCGACCGTCGGCGAGCACGCGGGCGTCTTCTTCTACACGCTCGGCCAGCGCGGCGGGCTCGGCATTGGCGGACGCGCCGGCTCGGGCGGCGATCCGTGGTACGTCGTCGGCAAGGACGTCGCGCGCAACGTGCTGATCGCGGCGCAAGGCAACGCGAGCGAGTGGCTGCGATCGCGCCGTCTCGTCGCGACCGACCTGAGCTGGGTGGCCGGCGACGCGCCCGCCACGGAATTCCGCTGCATTGCGAAGACGCGTTATCGGCAGGCCGATCAGGCGTGCGAAGTCCGTATCGATGGCGACGCTTGCGAAGTCGCGTTCGACGAGCCGCAGCGCGCGGTCACGCCGGGCCAGTCGGTCGTCTTCTACGACGGCGAGGTCTGCCTCGGCGGCGGCGTCATCGAGAAGAGCGACGCGCCGTTTGGAGGCTGGCGCGATGCCGATGCGTGAGGCGCGCGTCATCGCGCTCGCCGGCGTCTATCAGGCGTGCCGCATGGTGCGCGATCTTGCGACGCGCGGCAGCGCCGATGCCGCGAGCGCGGAGGCGAGCCTCGCGAGCGTCTTCCGCATCGACGCCGACAGCGCCGCCGACGTGTTCGGCGGCATCTCGAACCTGCGCATCGGCTTCGAGCAGCTCATCGCGCAGCTCGACGACGGAACGCGCGATCTCGCGCTGACGCAACTCGTGCTCGGCGTGATCCGACTCGCGCGCCGCGTCGAGCGCAACGCCGCGCTCGGCGAGACGCTGCGCGCCGGCATCGCGGCGATCGCGCGTCAGGTTGCTCATGTCGGCCCAACGCATACGGATGTGCAGGCGCGGCTAGCCGCGCTCTATTGCGAGACGCTTTCACTCGTCCGGCCGCGGATCGTCGTGCATGGCAATCCGGTCCATCTCGGCAATCCGCGCGATGTCGAGAAGATCCGCGCGATGCTGCTCGCGGGTGCGCGCGCCGCGGTGCTTTGGCGTCAGGTCGGCGGCGGGCAGTTCCGCTTGCTGCTGCGCCGTCGCGAGTACGCAATGCTTGCGCGCGGGTTGCTTGCGAGGTGCACGCTCGATCGCGGGTGATCGTTTGCTGTTTTGCTTTTTCCCTCTCCTGGAAGCGGGAGAGAGCGGGATTCTTTCCCTCTCCCGCTTGCGGGACAGGGCAGGGTGAGGGCACGGGTGGTTCGACTTTCCGTTGTTTTTTGTCTTTCGATCTTCTACGTCGATTCGAAAACCGACTCACGTCCGTGTGGGACTTGCCGGCCATCCTGGCCGGCGCGTGACTTTCTCTTGCTCGTGCAAGAGAAAGTCACCAAAGAGAACACGCCCTCGGTGCCGCGCCGGCCGCAAAGCGGCCGGTTCGCTACGGGCGGACGGGTTCGATCGACAGGCCATCCCTGGCCTGACGATCGAATCGGCGCGATCCCTCGCGCCGCCCGCGTGCGGCGCACGCGGCTTCTCCGTCCGCCCTTCGCCGCGGCACAGAGGGTTTGAGAGCGAAGAGCCAAAGCAAAGGCGCTGGGTCCCCGCTTGCGCGGGGACGACGAGATCTTTTTTTCGCTTCTCGCTTCTCCGCTTTTGCTTCCAGGGTCCCTCTCGGCCGCGGCGAGGGCGCGGAGGATTAAGCCCGTAGGGGCACGCGCACGATGCGCGTGCGTTAGCTGTCAGGCCATGGATGGCCTGTCAGCGAACCTCCGGAGCGCCCTCGCGAAGTCGCCGGCTTCATCGGCGACCGCGGTCGTGTGGGTCGCCTCTCTTTGGTTACTTTCTCTGGCGAGACAGAGAAAGTAACTCGTCCGCCTGGACGGCGGACGAAGCCGCACATGGACGTGAGTCGGGTTTCGTTGGAACGTTTCAAGAAAAGAAACGACAAGAACGAACGAAGAACCCAAAGCGCCCTCACCCTGCCCTCTCCCGCAAGCGGGAGAGCGGAAAGCGCACAGCACTTCGACAGAGCGAGAAAGCTAAAAGATCAAGCGGCCTGCGCGCGAAGCGCAGCAATACGCTCGGCAATCGGCGGATGACTCATCAGCAACCTCGCGATCCCACGCTCGCCGGTGATTCCGAATGCCTGGATCGCCTTCGGCAGCGTCGATTGCCCATCGCTGCCGCCGAGGCGCTGCAGCGCCGAGATCATCGAATCGCGCCCGGCGAGCCGAGCACCGCCCGCGTCGGCGCGGAACTCGCGCCAGCGCGAAAACCCCATGACGATCAGCGAAGCGAGGAAGCCGAGCACGATCTGCAGCACGATCACGATGCCGAAATACGCGAAGCCGCCGCCCGAGTCGCGGTTGCCGCTGATCGCGCGGTCGACGAGCGTGCCGATCACGCGCGCGAGGAAGATCACGAACGTGTTGAGCACGCCCTGGATCAGCGCCATCGTCACCATGTCGCCGTTCGCGACGTGCGTGATCTCGTGGCCGAGCACGGCGTCGACCTGCTCGCGATCCATCGACTGCAAGAGGCCGGTCGAGACCGCGACGAGCGCGTGGTTCTTGCTCATGCCGGTCGCGAATGCGTTCATCTCGGGCGCATCGTAGATCGCGACCTCCGGCATGCCGATGCCGGCCTTCTCGGCATGGCTTTTCACGACGTTGACGAGCCAGCTCTCGGTCGGATTGCGCGGTTCGGCGATCACCTGCGCATGCACCGACATCTTCGCGATCCACTTCGACATCGCGAGCGAGATGAACGAGCCGCCCATGCCCATGACGGCCGCGAGCACGAGCAGACCCTGAAGGTTGATGCCGCCACGGTTGTAGGCGTAGACGTCGATGCCGGTGATCCTGACGACGATCGTCAGGAGCAGCATGACCGCGAGGTTCGTCGCGATGAAAAGGATAATGCGCAGCATGGCGGCCTCGGAAATGGATGTGGCGCTTCGGAACGTGGGTGCGTTCCGCCCTGTTCAAAAGGGTATCGCGGCGCGGCGGCGTCCGCGAGTGACGGTTCAAAGCATCGGCCGCGGCGAATGGTTCGCGGATCGAATCGCGACGCACGAAAAAGATCGAACCGCGAAGTGCCACGAAGATAGACCTTCAAAGCGTTTTCTTCGTGTTCTTCGTGCTCTTCATGGTTCAATCCTTCGGATGATTTCCGCTCCGCACGCGTACCGTGGCCGCTTCGCGCCCTCGCCGACCGGCCGCCTGCATTTCGGCTCGCTCGTCGCCGCGCTCGGCAGCTGGCTTTTCGCGCGCGCGGCCGGCGGACGATGGATCGTGCGCATCGAGGATCTCGATCCGCCGCGCGAGATCCCCGGCGCCGACTTCGACATCCTCGCGACGCTCGCGGCGTTCGGCATGGAATCCGACGAGCCCGTGCTTCGTCAGAGCCGGCGAACCGAGGTCTACGCGGATGCGCTCGCGCGCCTGCAGGCGCAAGACGCAGCCTATCCGTGCTGGTGCAGCCGCAGCGATCTAGAGCCGTTCTCCGGCATCCATCCAGCCGCGTGCGTCGCGCCGCGCGACGTGTCCCGCGAGCCCGCCTGGCGCGTGCACGTGCCCGCGCGCACGATCGCGTTCGACGATGCGATCCAGGGACGCATCGAGCAGGACCTCGCGCGTGAGGTCGGCGACTGCGTGGTGAAGCGCGCCGACGGATGGTTCGCGTACCAGCTTGCGGTCGTCGTCGACGATGCGGCGCAAGGCATCACCGAAGTCGTGCGCGGCGCCGATCTCGCCGATTCGACGCCGCGGCAGATCTTTTTGCAGGATTTGCTCGGTCTCCCGCGTCCCGCCTACGCGCACCTGCCGCTCGCGGTAGACGCGGACGGCCGCAAACTGAGCAAGGAGACGCTCGCGATCCCGGTCGACGCCGAAAACCCGCTTCCGGCATTGCGCGCCGCGCTCGTATTCCTCGGTCAGCCGGCGACTACGGAGCGCACCGTGAACGCGACGCTAGCCGCCGCGTGCGATGCGTTCGACATCGCGAGGATTCCGCGCGGCCCGACAACGGCGGCTCCGTTTGCGGCGCTGCGGAAGGAACTTTCATGAAGCCGCGGGCACAATCGATCGACAGAACTTTCCGCTCGCACACAAGGAGAACGAGATGACGACGCGCGTGGCATTGGTTACCGGCGGCACCGGCGGCATCGGCACGGCAATCTGCCGCGAGTTGGCCCGGCAGGGACACAAGGTCGCCACGAACTACCGCGACGAGGCCAAGGCCAAGGCCTGGCAGGATGCGCAGCGCGCCGCCGGGTTCGACTTCGCGCTGGTCAAGGGCGACGTTTCGGATCCCGCATCGGCCGAACAGATGGTGCGCGAGGTCGAATCGAAGCTCGGTCCGATCGACATCCTCGTCAACAACGCCGGCATCACGCGCGACACGACGTTCCACAAGATGAGCGCGACGCAGTGGCAGGAAGTCATCAACACGAATCTCAATTCCGTGTTCAACGTGACGCGGCCGATCATCGACGGCATGCGCAATCGCAAGTGGGGCCGCATCATCCAGATTAGCTCGATCAACGGCCAGAAAGGCCAGTACGGTCAGGCGAACTACGCGGCCGCGAAGGCCGGCATGCACGGCTTCACGATCTCGCTCGCGCAGGAGAATGCGAAGTTCGGCATCACGGTCAACACGGTCTCGCCGGGCTACGTCGGCACCGACATGGTCATGGCGGTGCCCGAAGAAGTGCGCGCGAAGATCACGGCACAGATCCCGGTCGGCCGGCTCGGCGAGCCCGACGAGATCGCCTACGCGGTCGGGTTCTTCATCGACGACAAGGCGCGCTGGATCACGGGAGCGAATCTTGCGATCAACGGCGGGCAATACATGGGGTGGTAGTCGAAAAGCCGGGATTCGGGATGAAGGGATTCGGGATGATCAGCCATCCCGAATGCCGAATCCCGAATCCCGCTCTTCAAAATGCTGCGCAGCAAAGGTAACTGGTGCGCCACAGCATATTCTGCTAGCGTTGCCGCATGGCACAAGTGCGCACGATCAAGAAATACCCGAACCGGCGGCTCTACGACACCGAGATTTCGAGCTACATCACGCTCGAAGAGGTGCGTCAGCTCGTCCTCGACAACGAGGAGTTCGAGGTCCGCGACGCGAAGACCGGCGACGATCTCACGCGCTCGGTGCTGCTCCAGATCATCTCGGAGCACGAGGAGCGCGGGCAGCCGATGTTCACGACGCATCTCCTCTCGCAGATCATCCGCTTCTACGGCGATTCGCTGCAGGGCTTCATGGGCAGCTATCTGGAGAAGAGCCTCCAGATCTTCCTCGACCAGCAGCAGCAGTTCCGCAGCCAGCTCAACAACATCCTCGGCCAGACGCCGTGGTCGATGCTGAACGACCTGACCGAGCGCAACATGGATCTCTGGAAATCGCTGCAGCAGGGGTTTCTCAATGCAGCGGCGAACAGCGTGCGCAACGGCACGTTCGATCCGACGCAGCCGCAGCAGAAGAAAACGACGAAGCCCTGAGGGGCGCACTCGGGCCAAGAGCCGAGTCCGGCGAAGCCTCAAAGCTCTTCATAGGCCGGAATCCATTTTTGATCTTGAAGCCAATGCAAAATGGATCCCGGCTTTCGCCGGAATGATGACGCTCGGTCTGAGGGGCCGGACTGTGAAAAATCACGCCGCCGTTTGACATCCCCCCATCGCATTTTTAACATCGCGCGCCTTGTGCACCGCAGCACCGTGCTGCGCCGCACGCCATGTCGCACTGCAAGAGCCACCCCCATGAGCAAGCGCGTTGCCATCGTCACGGGCGGAATCGGCGGACTCGGCACCGAGATCTGCAAGTACCTCGCCCGATCCGGCCGCAAGGTCATCGCCGTCGATCTCGGCTCGCGCAGCGAGCGCATCGAGGCCTTCCGCGCGGGAATGGCCGAGTTCGGCGACGACGTCGTGTTCGAGTCGCTGAACGTCGCCGATTTCCGCGCCTGCGCGGAGCTGATCGGGAAAGTCGAAGCCGACCACGGGCCCGTCGCGATCCTCGTCAACGCCGCCGGCATCACGCGCGACACCTCGCTGCGCAAGATGACCCCAGAGCAGTGGATCGACGTGCTGAAGGTCAACCTCGACGGCGTGTTCAACATGTGCCGCAACGTCGTCGACGGCATGTCGACGCGCGGCTACGGCCGCATCGTCAACATCTCGTCGGTCAACGGCCAGACCGGCCAGTTCGGCCAGACAAACTACTCGGCCGCGAAGGCCGGCATGCACGGCTTCACGATGGCGCTTGCGCGCGAAGTCGCGAAGAAAGGCGTGACCGTCAACAGCGTCTCGCCGGGCTATTGCAAGACCGCGATGGTCATGGCCGTGCCCGAGGACGTGCGCAACCAGATCATCGCGAACATCCCGGTCGGCCGCCTCGGCGAACCGCGCGAGATCGCGCGCGTGGTCGATTTCCTCTCCGCCGACGACGCCGGCTTCATCACGGGAGCGAACATCCCGGTGAACGGCGGGTATTTCATGGACTTCTAGGCATTCGGAAACCGGAATCATCCGGCTTTTTGGACTGCCCTCTTCCCGCACCGCGACAGCATGAGGTCATGCTCGCCGGCGTCGCCGTGACGGCCATTCCGCCACGGCAACGCCATGCGGCGATCATTTCATCGTTGTGCGGACATCTCGCCGAGTTCGAATCCATTCGCGAAGACGCGGTCGGTCGGATCGGTCGCGACGTTCGTCAGCGCAAACGAAACCGGCGCGAGCCCGGAAACGGTCGCGGTCACGACGTAGCTGCCGGCCGTTCCGTTCGCGGTCGCGGTGACCGAAGCCGTGCCGCTGCCGTCGGTGACGACGCTCGTCGCCGAAAGCGTCGCGCTCGCGCCGGACGCCGGCGCGGCGAATCTCACCTCGACGCCGGAGACGGGATTGCCGAATGCATCGCTCACCGAAACGACGAGCGGATTCGCGAACGGCGCTCCGACGGCGGCCGATTGATCATTCCCGGAGACGATCGCGATCGTTGCCGGTGCCGCCGCAACATTCGTCAATGCGAATGAAGCCGGTGCGAGACCCGACACGGTCGCCGTCACGGCGTAGCTGCCGGCCGTTCCGTTCGCGGTCGCGGTGACCGATGCCGCGCCGCCGCCGTTGGTGACGACGCTCGTCGCCGACAGCGTCGCGCTCGCGCCCGATGCCGGCGCAGCGAACGTCACTTGCACGCCGGATACCGGATTGCCGAATGCGTCGCTCACCGAGACGACGAGCGCGTTCGCGAACGGCGTTCCGGCCGCGGCCGTCTGATTGTTCCCCGAGACGATCGCGACCGCCGCCGGCGCCGCCGGAACATTCGTCAGCGCGAACGAGGCCGGAGCGAGGCCCGACACGGTTGCCGACACGGCGTAGCTGCCGGCGGTTCCGTTCGCAGTCGCGGTGACCGATGCCGTGCCGCCGCCATCGGTGGCGACGCTCGTCGAAGAAAGCGTCGCGCTCGCGCCCGACGACGGCGCCGCAAACGTCACCTGCACGCCGGAAAGCGGATTGCCGAACGCGTCGCGCACCGCCACGACGAGCGGATTCGCGAACGGCGTCGCGACGACGGTCGATTGGGCATTGCCCGAAACGACCGCGACGGTCGCCGGCGCACCGGCGATTCCGGTGCCGGCGAGATGCACGACGGCCGAGCCGACCGCGCTCGCGATCGCGAGATCCTGTTGCCGTGCGCCGAGCGTCGTCGGCGAGAACGCGTAGGCGATCGTGCACGATTGTCCGGCCGGCAGCGAGAAAGGCGCCGCGGAACACGAGCCGCCCGTGCGCGCGAACGGTGCCGACGGCTCCGCCGGAACGATGCTCGCGAGCGGCGCGTTGCCGGTGTTCGCGATCGTGACCGTCTGCGACGCCGAGCTTTCGCCGACGCGCACGCTGCCGAAGTCGATCGACAGCGGATCGACGGCGAGCACCGGCGTCGGCTCCGCGACGTGCAGCGAAACCGGTATCTCGATGTGCGCGTTGCCGGCCGAATCGTCGCTGTCGAGGCAGAGCAGCGCCGAATAGTCGCCGGCGGCGACGCCCGAGGTGTTGACCGAAACGGTGACGTCGTCGGTCTGTCCCTCTGCCGTGCTGCCGGAATCGGGCGAGACGTCGAGCCACGGAATCGAGTGCGGATCGTCGCAGCCGGTCGGCGGCTCCTGCGCGCCCGCGGTGACCGCGCGCAGGAACATCGAGCGATATGCCGGGAAATGCGCTTCGATGTTCGTCCACGTACCCGCGTCGCCCCAGTTCCAGTAGCGCCCGCCCGCGTAGCCGACGGGCCGGTCGTCCGATTCGTCCGCGGCGAGATACACGCCGCCCGGCGTAACCGGATGGAAACGGATGCCGACGTAGAGACTTCCCGAATCGATCGTCGTGTAGAGCGACGAGAGATCGTAGGCGCGCCATTCGGGCGCCGTGATCGGGTATTGCGGAAGATCCGTCGCCGACGCGGCGAGCGCGCCGAGCTCGGTGCCTGGATTGCCGTCTGGACCGTTGTCGTCGAACACGACGATCTCGAAATCGAGCGAAGTGACGCCTTGTCCGACGAGCGCGACGCAGAGCGCGCCGATCGACGCGGGATACGCCTCAGGCGTGAACTCGTCGACGATCATCACGCCTTCGGGCCATGCCGCGTTTCCGCCGTAGGCGCTCTCGACGGTGCCGTCGTCGTGCACGATGAGTCCCGGCTCTGCATCGCAATCGAGCGCGCCGGCGGGAAGCGCCGCCGAGTATGCCGTCGCGATCGACCAGTGCAGGAATCCGCCGCCGACGTTGCCGATCGTCAGCGTGTCGTTTGCGCTCGCATCGGGCGGCACGTCGAACGAGAACGCCGCGGGCGCGACTTCGATGACGGCCGGTGCGGGCGCATCGCAGGTCACCTCGACGTTCGTGACGTCATCGTCGCCGACCGTGCCGCTGCCGTTCTCGACGCTGCACTCCTGAAACGGCGCGGGCGGCTCGTCGACGACGACATCGTAGGTATCGCCGGGCGACATCGCCGAGGAGAACGTGAAGGTTCCGTCCGCATCGACCGTCAGCGTCTCGCTGCCGCCGTTGCCGACATCGAGACGCAGCACGAGGCCGCTGCCGACGAGTCCCGTCACAGCACCGCCGATGCTGTGCGAAAGGCCGCCTTCGTACGCATCGTATTCGGTTCCGCCGCGCACGAGCCGGATGCCGGGCGATGCATCGCTCTTCTCCGTCGGCGACGGATTTCCGCCGAACATCTCGTACGCCCAGGCCATCGACGGCTGCCAGTCGTAGGTCGTCGACGACCAGTACATGTTGCCGGCTTCGGGGAACACGCGAAGGTCGACGACGGGGCCGAAGCACTGCGCCTCGAAGATGCTGCGCAGCTCCTTCGCGTTCGGAAGGCGCCAGTCGTCGTGGCCGAGCCACTGCTGCTCGTTGCGCGCGCGGACTTCCTGCATCGCTTCCTGCCAGTTCATGTGCTGCAGCTCGCCGTCGCAGCGCGGCTGCTCCTCGCCTTCGCCGGCGAAGTCCTGTCCGATGCCGCAGCGCATCCAGGTGAGACCCGTGCGCGAATCGGTTGTCGTGCCGTTTTCGCCGAACGAGAACGCGCCGGCTGTGCTCGCCGGAATCAGCCGGTTCTCGCGCTTGCCGCACATCGGCGGCTCGCCTTCGGAGCGTGGCGTCGTGCCGCTGACGGCGCGGACCGGCAGCATGATCCCTTTCGGCTGCTGCGACGCGCTGCCGTCGTCGAAGTTGACGATCCAGACGGACTGCCCGTCGGGCGGCTCGTGCGCGGTCTGGCCTGTCCATGCGCCGCCGAAGCCGCTGTAGCCTTCTTCGTCGTTGAAGTACGTGCGGTCCATCGCGCCGCCGCCGTTGAACGACGAGCCGTAGTTGACGATGTTGATGAGCTCGTCGGCATCCGGCAGGCGCCAGTCGGTCTGTCCGCACAGGGCGACCGAGTTGACGTATTCGAGATACGTGAATGTGTCGCACTGCATCGTGAAGCCGCAGACGGGCTCGAAGCCGCCGGGATCGCCGGAGAATCCGCCGTTCGTTTCGTCGTTCGGGTCGTACCAGTGATATGCCCATTCGTAGCTGCGGTTGCCCGACGCGCGCTTGATCTCCCAGAGAAGACCCGTGATGTTGTCGCGCGTGCAGGCCCAGTCGCCCGGCCCGTCGCCGAGCACGGCGTCGGGCGGCAGCTCGCTGCCGTCGTTCGCGATCTTCGTGAAGTCGAAGCCGCCAGTGCCGCCGCCGATCTTCGGCAGCACGCCGGCCGCGGCGGCGGAATCGCGTCCGAATCGCGCGTCCTCGAACGGGAACAGCGGCGCCGAGCATCCGATCTCCTGGCCTTCGAGGTCGTAGCACAGCGTCTGGCCGGTGTCGTGCCGCGGCTGCAGCGGCTGCGGCGCGCCGGCCATCGCAGGCGCGGCGAACGAAGCGACGAGAGCGAAAGCGGCAAACGAACGATCGATACGGATCACGAGATTCCCCCAGAGCAAGCGGCCCGAGCCCGAGTCTCCCAGACCCGCGCTACGAATCCCATGCTCCGGCCTTCGCGATGCCTTGCCGATTCCTTCCCGGCGTCTTGCGTCAGTCGATTTTCGGCGCCTCGATCTCGAACCGGTCGATCGCGGGAGGCACCTGACGCTCGCCCGCGAGCGCGCGCGCGTGAGCAACGGCATCGCGCCAGGCGTCGCGGTTGCCGAGCGCCTGATGGAGGCGCGCGGTCAGGACCGCGCAGTCGAAATCGGTCGCGGCCATCGCAGAGACCTGACCGACGATCGCCGCCGCATCGTCGAGCGCGCCTTCGGCGATCAGAGCGTCGGCGTACGAGAGCACGACGGCGACGAGATGCATCGGAACGCCGAGCGCCGACGCGCGAGCGAGCGCGGTCTTGTACGCGCGGTTGCTGCCCTCGCGATCGTTGCTGGCGCGCAGCCGCTCGGCTTCGATCAGCGCGGCGTAGACGCCTTCGTCCGATGGCCCTTCCGCGTTCCGCGCCGACCACGCGGCGGCGCGCGCATCGGCCGCGCGCACCGCTTCGGCGTCGCCACGAACGCGAGCGGCGCGCGTCCAGACGAGCAGCAGCGGACCGAGATAGGTTTCCGTCTCGATGCCTTCGGCCATGCCGATCTCGGCGCCGATGCGCTCGGCGCGATCGGGATGGCCCGTCCGCATCGCAAGCTGCGCGGCGACCGTTCGCTCGTAGCGCCATTGATACGTGCGATCAGTCGCCATGTTCTCGACGCGCGCGAGCACGCGCCCGGCTTCTTCGAGCCGCCCGACCGCCGCGAGCGCGCGCGCATGGACCGATCCCGCCATGACGTAGAGCCGATGCCCCGTCTGCCCGCCGATCTCGCGCCAGGCGAGACTGCTCTCGTCGAGCGCCGTCCCGTGCTCGAGCATTTCCGTGCGCATCTGCGCCAGCGCGATGCGAAGATCGAGTGCCGCGGCGTGCTCGCCGAGCCGCTCGAGACGATCGATCGCGCGTTCCAGATTCTTGCTGGCCTCGGACAGGCGGCCGCGATCCGCATCGACGGTCGCCATCGCGGCATCGGCCGAAGCGACGCCCTGCGCGTCGCCGGCGCCGCCGAGCAGCACGCGGGCAAGCGCGATCTCGGTGCGCGCCTCGTCGAAGCGCATGAGGCTGCCGAGCGCGGTGCCGCGATAGAGATGCGCGCGGCCGAGCGCGATCGCGTCGTGCAGCGGAGCGAGCAGCGCGATCGCCTGCACGTAGTCCCGCTCGGCTTCGACGAAATCGGCCGAGGTGCGCGCGATAGAGCCGAGCGCGATCAGCACCTGCGCGCGCTGCAAGGGCTCGGATTCGCCCGACAATGCGCCGAGCAGATCCTCGTACGCGGTGCGCGCCGCGTCGAGCCGGCCCGCGCGATAGTCGACTTCGGCGCGCAGCAGGCGCACCTCGGGCTTCGCCTTCATCGTCGCCGGTGCCGCATCGAGCACGGCGGCCGCGACGTCGATCCGGTTCGCGAGCAGTTCGGCGCGCGCGCGCTGGAGCAATAGCGAGACCTCGTCCGTTTCGTTCGAGCCGCGTCCGATCCTCGCATCGGGATGCAATCGCTCGATCAGCTGACGGCTCGCAGTGCGCGCGGCCGTGACGACGTCGTCGGCCTCGCCTTCCGTGCGCACGGGTTCGGGACCCGCACCTTCGAGCGCGAGCGCGACGATCCATCGCTCGCCGTTGCGGCGCGCTTCGGAACGGACGATGCGCGTCGCTCCGGTCGCGTCGCGCCACCGTGCGACGTCGGGCTCGCGCCCGTTCGAACCGTCGAGCAGTCCGATCACGATTCGGCTCGGCACGACGGCCTCGCCGCCGTCGCGCAGGTAGCTGCCGATTGCATCCATGACGCCGAGCGGAATCCATGCGGTGTCTCCGCCCGCCGCGACGCTGACCGGAAGCACGACGAGCGCTGCGCTGTCGGCGGCAGTTGCCGTTGGCGGTTTCGAGGTTTCGCGCGAGGCGAGCAGCCAGACGACGGACGCAAGAATCAATGCGGCAAGAACCGCGATCCCGATCGGGATCGTGCGTGACGTTCGCCCGATATCGGCAGTTTCGGTGCTTCGTCGCGCTGCGCTTGCCGGCTCGGCCGCGGAAACTTCCTGACGAAGGATCGAAGGCGACGACGCAAGCGGCTCGACCGGCGCGATCCAGCGATAGCCGAAACGAGGCACCGTGCGGATCGTGCGTTGCTCTTCTCCGCTGTCGCCGAGCGCGCGGCGCGCCTTCATGACGGTCTGGTGCACGGTCGCGTCGGCGATCTCGACGCGTCCCCACACGCCGGCGACGAGCTCGTCGCGGCCGACCGCGCGCTCGCGATTCGCGAGCAGGTACGCGATGCAGTCGAACACCGGCGGCGCGAGCACGACGAGCTGGCCGCGATGCTTGAGCTCGCGCGCGTCGGGGTCGATCGTCACGTCCTCCGAACCCACGAGGCGCACGGCGTGGCCGGCTTTCGCGTCGATCGCTTCCGACGGCGGGCCCGCTTCGGTCTCGCGCGGAACGTCGCTGTGCAGAGAGTGGGAAGATTCGCTCGGGTCCATCGGTTCGTTCGCGAAGATCGATCGGCGCAGCATCGGATAGGTCAACCGCAGGGATCGCGCCGCGCACGTCTCTCGGGGACTCGCCGGCAAGGATGAAGGCGCGGCGCCGTCGCGGCAACCCGTCGAGCGCGAATCGCGAGAACCCAGCGCGGCGCCGAGCTTCGGCCAGCGCCCGCCGCGGCGGTATGCTGGCGGCTTCGACACGGAGGCGCCCGTGCAGTACATCGAGAACCGGACCTACGATGAGCTCGCGATCGGCGACAGCGCCGAGCTCGTCCGCACGCTGCGCAAGGAAGATATCGAGCTCTTCGCGGTGCTCTCGGGCGACGTCAATCCCGCGCACGTCGATGAGGATTACGCGCGCTCCGATGCGTTCCACAAGGTCATCGCACACGGCATGTGGGGCGGCGCGCTGATCTCGGCCGTGCTCGGCACGGAGCTGCCCGGGCCCGGCACGATCTACGTCGACCAGTCGCTCCATTTCGAGAAGCCCGTCGGCATCGGCGACACCGTGACCGTTCGCGTGACGGTGCGCGAGAAGCGCGAGTCGGGACGCGTCGCGCTCGACTGCCGCTGCTTCAATCAGGCCGGCGAGATCGTCGTCGAAGGCGAAGCGCTCGTCATCGCGCCTTCGCTCAAGGTCAAGCGTCCGCGCGCGATGCTGCCCGACATCCATCTGCACGAGCGCGGCGCGCGCTACCGACAGCTGATCGACGCGACACGCGGGCTCGAGCCGCTACGCATGGCCGTCGTGCATCCGTGCGACGAGCTTTCGCTTTCCGGCGCGCTCGAAGCGAAAAGCATCGGCTTGATCGAGCCGGTGCTGGTCGGGCCGCAAGCGAAGATACGCAAGGCCGCCGAAGCGGCGAACCGATCGCTCGAAGGCATCGCGCTCGTCGACGCGCCGCACAGCCACGCCGCCGCCGCGCGCGCCGTCGAGCTGGCACGCAACGGCGACGTGCGCGCGCTGATGAAGGGCGCGCTGCACACCGACGAGCTGATGTCGGCCGTCGTCGACGCGACGACAGGCCTTCGCACCGAGCGGCGCGTCAGCCACGTGTTCGCGCTCGACGTGCCGACCTATGCGAAGCCGTTGCTGGTCACCGATGCCGCGATCAACATCGACCCCGATCTCGACGCGAAGCGCGACATCGTCCAGAACGCGATCGATCTCGCGCATGCGATCGCGATCGCGAAGCCGAAGGTCGCGATTCTCTCGGCCGTCGAGACCGTCTATCCGAAGATCCGCTCGACGGTCGAGGCGGCCGCGCTCTGCAAGATGGTCGACCGCGGCCAGATCACCGGCGGCATCGTCGACGGCCCGCTCGCGTTCGACAACGCCGTCTCGCCGAGCGCCGCGAGCACGAAGGGAATCGTCTCGCCGGTCGCCGGCGACGCCGACATCCTCGTCGTGCCAGACATCGAATCCGGCAACATGCTCGCCAAGCAGCTCATCTATCTTTCCGGCGCCGAATCGGCCGGCATCGTGCTCGGCGCCCGCGTGCCGATCGTGCTGACGAGCCGTGCGGACGGCGTGCTGTCGCGGCTCGCCTCGTGCGCGCTCGCCGTGCTGATCGAGCGGCATCGGCACAAGCCCGCATGAGCGAAGCGGCGCTGGTCCTCAATGTCGGTTCGTCGAGCGTCAAGTTCGCGCTATACGAGCTGCCGAAGCTCGCGCCGATCTGTCGCGGCAATGTCGACGAGATCGGCTCCGGGCGCATGTCGTTCAACGCATCCGGTCCGCGCGCGGCCGGTCTCGCGAATGCAAAGCCCGCTGCGCGCGAACATGCGGACGCGGTCGAATGGCTGCTCGGCGTGCTGGCGAAACGTCTTCCGGATATCGCGCTCCGCGCGGCCGGTCATCGCGTCGTGCACGGCGGCATGGAATTCTCCGATCCCGTGCGCATCGACGAGCGCGTGCTGGCCGCTCTCGAACGTTACGTGCCGCTCGCGCCGAGTCACCAGCCGCAGAACCTCGCCGCGATCCGCGCGGTCGCTCGCGCCGCGCCGGACCTGCCGCAGATCGCGTGCTTCGACACGGCGTTCCATCGCACGCAGCCACGGCACGCGCAATGGTTCGCGCTGCCGCGGTCGCTGACCGACGAAGGCATCGTGCGCTACGGATTCCACGGCCTGTCGTACGAATATCTCGCCGGCGTGCTGCCGGATTTCGCCGGCGATCGCGCGTACGGGCGCGTCATCCTCGCGCATCTCGGGCACGGTGCGAGCCTGTGCGCCTTGCGCGAGCGGCGCAGCATCGCGACGACGATGGGCTTCACCGCGCTCGACGGCCTGATAATGGGGCGACGCACCGGCACGATCGATCCCGGCGTGCTGCTGTATCTGCTTCAGGAAAAGCGGATGGCGGCTTCCGACGTCTCGGATCTTCTCTACAACCGCAGCGGGCTCTTCGGCGTATCGGGACTCAGCGATGATCTCCGCGTGCTCGAAGCCGACGGCGGCGAGCGCGCCGAGGAAGCGATGGATCTCTTCGCGTATCGCGCCGCGCGCGAGATCGGCTCGCTCGCGGCGGCGCTCGGCGGACTCGACGTGCTCGTCTTCAGCGCTGGCATCGGCGAGCATTCCGCCTTGATGCGCTCGCGCATCGTCGCGTATTCGTCGTGGCTCGGCTGCGAGATCGATGCCGATGCGAACGCGATACACGGCCCCCGCATCGGCAAGGACGGATCCGCCGTCGACGTGTATGTGATTCCGACGGACGAAGAGATCGTCATCGCACGCTCCGTACGGATGTTGCTCTGAACGGACGGCGCGACGCCGCGCTTCAGGGAATCAGCAGCAGCATCAGATACGTCAGGAACACGACCAGGTGCACGAAGCCGTTCAGCACATTCGTGCGGCCGGTGCCGAAGCTGATGATGCTGAGTGTGAACGCGAGCACCAGCAGGATCTCGTCGCGGCCGGCAAGGCCGAGCACGAGCTCGCGATGCGTCGCGAAGCTGACGGCGACGATTGCCGGGATCGTGAGGCCGATCGTCGCGAGCGCGGAGCCGAGGATGATATTGATGCTGCGCTGGAGCAGGTTGCGCCGGCTCGCGCGCATCGCCGCGAGCATCTCCGGAAACAGCAGCAGCAGCGCGATCAGCGCGCCGATGATCGCATCGGGCCGCGGCACACGCAGCGCGGCGAGGCCGTCCTCGACGCCGGCGGCGACGCGCTCGCCCAGCAGCACGACGGCGAGAAGTCCGGCCAGCATGCACGGCAAGGTCACGTAGTAAGGCGTCTTCCGCGAGACCGCACGTATCTCCTCTTTCTCGACCGCATCGAGGAAGAATTCGCGATGGCGAACCGACTGGATGTAGAGGAAACCGAGGTACAGCAGCAGGGAAATCGCGCTGACGAACACGAGCTGTCCGCGCGAATAGGTGCCGGGCGCGGACGTCGTCGTGAAGTTCGGCAGGATCAGCAGCAGCACCGACAGCGCGACCAGCACGGCGAGGTAAGCACTCGTTCCCTGCAGGCGATGCTCCTGCTCGCCGTAGCGCAGCGCGCCTAGCGTCAGGCAGAGGCCGATGCCGCCGCTAGTGACGATCATGACGACCGAGAACACCGACTCGCGCGCGAGCGTCGGATTGTTCTCGCCGTGCAGCATCACGAACGAGATCAGCGAGACTTCGATCGTCGTGACGGCGAGCGTCAGCAGCAGCGTGCCGAGCGGCTCGCCGAGCCGGTCGGCCGCGGCATCGGCATGCCGCAGCGAGACGAGCACGGTCGGAATCAGCAGCGCGATCGACAGCGCCGGGATCGCGATCTCCCATTCGATGCCTTCACTCGCGAACGGGCCGACGTCGCGGCGCAGCAACACCGCGATCAGCAGCGACGCGAACGGCAGTCCGTAGATGACGGCACGGCGTACCGACTTCCTCGCGGGCGGGGCCATCGCTCCTCCGTCGATGTGCCCCTCATCATCGCATGTCGCCGGCGCGGACGCGGCTCAGGATGGCAACGGTCTTGTCGAAGCGTCCGGTTGAAAATCAGTTCGCGTCGAAGCCGTTCCTGAAGACCGCGTCCGGCGGCGGCGGATCGCCGCCGTCCGGCTCGCGCACGCAGTCGTAGGTGAGCTCGATCGGCGCGTCGGTCGCAACGACCTCGAAATCGTCGGGCTCGATGCCGAACAGCGAGTGCGAGTCGATGGAGATCGCCGGCTCGTCCCACTTGTGCGTCGTGTAGGTATCGACTTCGGCAGTCAGCGGCACGCGGCCACCGTCGGCGAGCACCATGCCGTATTTCTTCAGCGTCCGGAGAATCGCGCGGACGCCTTCGTTGCTCGAGAACGCGTCGATGTCGAAGCCGGCCTTGAGCCGGAAACGCGATCCGTAGGGAATCGCATAGGCGTCGTCGTTGTCCGGAGCGCCGGCATGCGTGGCCGGATGCACGTAGACGCCGGCCTTCATCTCGTCATTCGGCAGGATGAAGCGGATCGCGTGGCCAATGTCGCCGCCGCTCTGGATTGCTGCATAGACTTCGTCGGCATTGAAGAGCAGCGGCGCGACCGGGAAGCCCGCGGCGTCGACGCTCGTGCACTGCTCGCCGCGCCCCTGCGGCGGATAGACGCGTGTGAGATCCCAATGCACGGCGCATTGCGATTCGAGGCCGCTCGCCGAGCGATTCGTGTGATACGACTCGAACAGCTGGTTGCCTTTGACGACGAGCAGGTGGCAATCCTCGTCCTCGTTGTCGCATCTGTAGTCGTCCGAGCCTTCGATCGAGCCGCCCACTGGGAGCGGAAACGGCACGGTTCCGGGCTCGTCGCAATCGGGAACGTAATATTCGTCGTACGGATAGCCGATCACTTCGGCCATCGGCGAACCGGCGTCGGCGTGCACGACGGACATCGAGAAATCGATCTGGAAATGATCGAGCCCGGTGCCCCAGCCACCGTGCGATTGCAGCCACGCGATCATCTGGTCGGACTGCGCATGCTTCAGCGATGGCGCGCTGACATCCCGGTTCCAGACCGCGCCGGGCGGAAATTTCGGCAGCGGCGCGGCGATCGCGCCGACCGCAAACAGGAACGAAGCGAAGACAAGAGCGCGCCTGCGATTCACGAAAATAATGCCTGATCGGTTATGTCGCCAGGCGCGAGATTAACTCTACGAACCGGCACAATTCCGCCGATTCATGCGAATAATGCGATGCCATTCACGCATTGGAATGGAAAACACGCGGAAATAACGCGTTTTTACCGCCGATTTACCAGACGAGATCGCTCGGCACGTCGTCGTCGGCTGCATTTTCGTGCGGATCGCACAGCAGGACGAGCGCATCGGCGTCGATGTCGCGCACGGCTTCGGCGATGTCGCGGCCGACGAGCAGGTAGCGTCCCGCGAGCTGCACGATGCCGAGCTCGCCGCCGTTGAGGCGCGGCAACTGCTCGGCCGTGACGTAGACGCGGCGGATCTTGTTGGCGTGCGGGAAATGCCGCGGGATGTCGGCATCCTTCGCATTCTGCGCCTTTCCGTCGAGCAGCGTGACGAGTTTCTGGCGGCGTTCCTTCTTCTCTCTCGCTCGCTGCTCGGCTTCGCGCTGCACGCGTTCGCGCTCGGCACGCTCGTTGCTGTCGCGCAACGCATACGCCTTGGCGAGATCGATCTCGCCGCCGTTGCGCGGCGTGCCGGGGCGCGCCGGTTTCGGGCGCCGATCCTGCCCGCGAGCGGACGAACGATCGACGCGCGGCGAATCGGAGCGCGGCACCTTCGCCGCCTTCTCGCTCCGGAGCTTGCGGACGAGGCCGCTCTTCAGCAATTGATCGCGCAGGGATTCGGACATGGCTGTCGACTCTCGAGCGCCGCGCGTCGCGCGACGGCAGGATTTCAGTAATGCGGCGGCGGCGGTTCGTCGCGCGCGTCGTGCGCGAGCGCGGTGCGCACGCCGGTCAGCTCGCCGCGCAAGCGCTCGATCGCAACACGCATGTCCGCGAGCACGCGATCGTGCTCCGACACCGTCGCGTTCAGCGATGCGATGGTGTCGTCGACGAAGGAGAGCCGCACTTCGAGCTCGGTCAGGCGCTCGTCGAGTGTCGCGGTCATCGCGTCAGTCCGGCAGCGATTCGACGAGATGCCGGCCGTGGCGCGCGCCGGTGAGGCCCTGCGCCTCGCGTTCTGCCAGCGCGAAATCGGCCGCGGCCATCTCGCGGACGAGCGCATCGAAGCTCGTCTTCGGCGTCCAGCCGAGATGCTTTTTCGCGAACGACGCGTCGCCGAGCAGCGTATCGACTTCGGCCGGACGGTAATACTGTGGATGGATGCGCACGATCGTGTCGCCGGGAGCGATCTTCGTCCCGGGCCGGCTTGTGCTCGCGACGACGGCGTGCTCGTCGGCACCCTCGCCGCGGAACTCGAGCTCGACGCCCATCTCGCGCGCGGCGAGCACCACGAACTCGCGCACCGAATGCTGGATTCCGGTCGCGATCACGTAATCGCGCGGCTCGTCCTGCTGCAGGATCAGCCATTGCGCTTCGACGAAATCGCGCGCATGGCCCCAGTCGCGCTTCGCGTCGAGATTGCCGAGATAGAGGCAGTGCTGAAGGCCGTGGATCGTGCGCGCGAGCGCGCGAGTGATCTTGCGCGTCACGAACGTCTCGCCGCGGATCGGCGATTCGTGATTGAACAGGATGCCGTTGCAGCCGTAGATGCCGTAGGCCTCGCGGTAATTGACCGTGATCCAGTACGCGTAGAGCTTGGCGACGCCGTACGGCGAGCGCGGATGGAACGGCGTCGTCTCCTTCTGCGGCGTCTCCTGCACGAGGCCGTAGAGCTCCGACGTCGATGCCTGGTAGAACCGCGTGCGATCGCCAAGGCCGAGCGTGCGCATCGCCTCGAGGATACGCAACGTGCCGATGCCGTCGGCGTTCGCGGTGTATTCGGGCTCCTCGAACGAGACCGCGACGTGGCTCTGCGCGGCGAGGTTGTAGATCTCGTCCGGCTTCACCTGCTGCACGATGCGCAGGAGGCTCAGCGAGTCGGTGAGATCGCCGTAGTGCAGCACGATGCCCGGCTTCGAATCGTCGAGCTCGTGATAGAGGTGATCGATGCGCTCGGTGTTGAACGACGATGCGCGACGCTTGACGCCGTGGACTTCGTAGCCTTTCGCAAGCAGGAGCTCGGCGAGGTAGGCGCCGTCCTGCCCGGTGATGCCTGTGACGAGTGCGCGTTTCTTTTCCATCGATCCCGTGTGGCGAAGCCGATTCGCAAAGGGGTGCGATGGTAGCGTAAACCGGGCGTCGGCTCCTGTTTCGGCGCCATAGGGTGGGCCTCGGCCCACCGTTCATGGCAATCGGTGGGCCCACCCTATGATCAATCGAAGCCGTTCGCAAAGATCGGATCGCCCGGCATGACGCCGATCGGTCCCGGATAGTCGTAATCTGGAAACACGCTCGCGAGATCGTCGTTGCCGAGATGGCGCGAGACGACCTCGCTCAATACGCGCCGCGTGTCGGTCGTCGTCGCGACGTCCTCGTTCTGGAACAGCTCGCCTTCCTGCAGGCCGCCGAACGTTCCGTAGAGACGTCCGCCGACGACGCGGCCGCCGAGCACGAGCATCGGATTGCCGCTGCCGTGGTCGGTGCCGCGATTGGCGTTCTCGCGCACGCGGCGGCCGAATTCACTCTGCACGCAGACGACCATGCGCTCGGCGATGCCGCTGCCGGCGAGATCGTTGTAGAGCGCGGTCAGCACCTGCGAGAGCCCGTCGACGCGCGCGGCGAACTGGTTGTTGTTGATGCCCTGATCGCCGACGCCCTGGTTCTCGTGCGTATCCCAGCCGCCGTAGTCGAGCGTTGCGACCTGCAAGCCGACCTCGTGCTTGGCGACGTTCGCGATCAGCTTCGCCTGCGCCGCGAGCGTCGCGCCGACGCCGCTGGTCGGATAGTTCGCGCCGGGCGACGGCGTGTAGTCGGCGAGATCGAGCGAATCGACGAGCTCGACCGTCTCGGAAGCGCCGGTGCCGGCGAGCTCGAGCGCGCCGCTGCCGGCGTACATCTGCCCGAGCGTGATCATCGTCGAGCGCTTGTACAACGGCTGGCCGTCGACCTGCGTTCCGCTGTTCGCGTTCGGATGGAAGCTCGACGGATCGTCGAGCGTCATCGCGTCGCGTCGACCGAGGAGGCTCAGCGGCGGTGCGGAGCCGGATGCGAGCGCCGGAATCGCGGCATCGTCCGGTACCTGCCCGGCCGACGCGAGGTGGCGCGCGAGCCAGCCGGTCGCGCCGCGCGTCTCGCCCGGCGTGCCGAGATCGCAGTAATCCTGCGCGTCGAAATGGCTGCGCGAGATCTTGTCGAGCGGAAATCCGATGCCGTGCACGATCGCGAGCTTGCCCTGCTGATAGAGATCGTGCAGTCCCGTCGCGGCGAAGTTGAGGCCGAAATCGCCCGACAGCGGCAGCGCCGCCGTGTCGCCGGTCGTACGCAGGTAGATGTTCGGACGCTTCTCGACATAAGGATCGCGATCGGGCCCGCTGATCGGCGCGACGAGGCTCAAGCCGTCCATGCCGCCGCGCAGGAACAGGTAGACGACGAACCGCTCGCCCGTCCACGCAGCGCGCGCATTCTTCGCGCGAAGGCCGAGCCGGAGGCCGCCGATCGTGCTGAGACAGATCGCCGATCCCTTGATGAACGCGCGTCGCGTGACGTTGCCCATGCGGAATCTCCTCAGCGCACCATGAACTGCGGGCTGAACACGATCACGTCGATCATGCCGCGCAGGCGGTTGTACCAGTAGTTCGGGCTCGAATTCGTGCCGATGCCCTGCGTGTTGCCGGCCTCGCCGGTGCCGATCGCGGCGTCGGCCGGCCACATGTTCAGCGTGTCGGTGTTGCGGCACATGAAGTCGCGCACCTTCGCGTGGAGGTCGGTGCCTATCCAGCCCGCCGTTGCATCGGGCGACCACCCGAAGATGCGCGTCAGCCAGAAATTCGCGAGCTTGTTCGGCGTGTGCTGATGCGGATCGGACGAGAATTCGCCGAGCGTGATCGCGAGCACCGGCGCGAGCGGCGTCTGGTCGGTGCCGGTGCCTTCGTCGAGCGTCCAGTCGATCGTGCGCCACGCGTGCACGAACGCCGTGCTGCCCATCCATTCGGACGACGCATCGGGAAATCCGTTCGGCGCGCGCCAGTCGAACGGCCGCTCGCCGGTGCGGCGGAAGCGGTCCA
Organism: Rhodanobacteraceae bacterium; assembly: GCA_035546695.1. Taxonomy (GTDB): domain Bacteria; phylum Pseudomonadota; class Gammaproteobacteria; order Xanthomonadales; family Rhodanobacteraceae; genus Dokdonella_A. The sequence goes on from DASZWL010000010.1 coordinate 22,699, forward strand.
TGAAGCGGTCGCTCGACGGCGAGCCGTCGTCGACGTTGCGCCGGAACGTGTAGTCGAGACCGGTCGCGCGAAGCGCCGAGACGACCGTCTGGAACGGCCGCCTGACCTTGTTCGCGAAATTGCCGATGTCGCGGAACGATCCCGGCCCCCCATCGAACAGGAGCAGCGCGCGCAGCGTCTGCTTCAACTGGTCCGGCGCGTCGACGTTCTCGAAGAACACATGCGCGGCGTTATCGACGACCGCCTGCGGCGGATCCTCACCGATGAAGCGCTGCGCGAGCTTCAGAGCGATGTGGCGTCCCGTTCCGGGATGCTTCGCGATGCGATCGAGGAACGTCGCGATCTCGGTCGCAGGCGGCGTGTTCGCCGGCACGAAAGCGCCGACGACGGTCTTCTGCCCGATGTCGTGCCAGGCCGTGATGAAGACCGGATGTCCGTCGTTCGCGGTGCCGTTGCTGCCGTTACCGAACGACCATCCGGTCAGCGCGCGCGCCATCTCGTAGACGTCGGCATCGACGTAGCCGACCGGCCAGCCGGCGCCGTCCTCGCCTTCCGGAATCAGCGGAACCTGACTCTGCTGAAGCTCGGGTCCGAGATAATTGATCGCGCCGAGCGTGTGCAGCTCGCAGATCTCGCGCGCGTAGTTTTCGTTGAAGCTCGGCGCGCGGTTGATATAGTTGTCGAGGAAGTACAGCATCGCCGGCGATTCGAATGTCGCCTGCAGCATCTGCCGGAAATTGCCGAGCATGTTGCGGCGGATGACGTCGCGATCCCAGCTCGTCCATGTCGGCGCGGCGTAGCGGTCATAGCCGTAGACGTTGAAGTGGTTGTGCCAGAAATCGGCGAGATGCTCGACGAGCTGCCAGCGCGAATAGATCGCGCGCACGAACACGGCGCGCTCGCCTTCGCGGATCGGATAGTCGCGCACGTACGGCTGGCCGGACACCGAGCCGTTGATCTCGTAATCGTTCCAGAGCTGATCGAAAGTCTTCGCCAGCGTGACATAGGCGGGATCGGCGAGCCGCGCGTCGACGGTCGCGTCGACGACGTTGCCGTTTCCGTCGACGGTCGGGTTCAGCTGCTCGTCGACGAAGGCCGTGAGCCGCGCGTCGTCGTCGGCGCCGAGCGAATTGAAGTGCTCGATCGTATACGGCGAGCTTTTCATCGGCCCGAATCCGAGCCGGCCGAGCACGTAGGCGGCGAACGGCGGCGTCAGCGCGCTCGAGGAAAGACTGCCGGATTCGCCGCCTTTCGGACGCGATGCGCCCGACATGCCCGTAAAGACGGCGCGGCGCAGCTTGCCCGCACCGCTCAAGACTTCCGCGCTCATGATGCCCCCGCACGCGAATGCACGCGCGTCCAGACTAGCGCGCGTGTCGGAACAAACCGTGACGGAGCCCGCTCAATCGCGTGATCGCGGATACCGCGGCGATCGCGGTGCGCGTCAGCTGGCGAGGACGCTGCGTCCGCGGCCGATGCCGTAGTACGCGATACCGGCCGACTCGATCGCTTTCGGCTCGAAGATGTTGCGCCCGTCGAAGAGCACCGGCTCGCGCAGCGACGTGCGCAAGCGATCGAGATCGGGGCTGCGGAACGCCTTCCATTCGGTGACGACGACGAGCGCATCGGCGCCCTCCAGCGCCGCGTACGGATCCTCGCAGAGCGAAAGATCGGCGCGCTCGCCGTAGATGCGCCGCGCCTCTTCGTTCGCTTCGGGATCGTATGCGCGCACACGCGCGCCGGCGTTCCATAGCGCTTCGAGCAGAGTGCGGCTCGGCGCTTCGCGCATGTCGTCCGTGTTCGGCTTGAACGACAGCCCCCAGACGGCGATCGTCTTGCCCGCGAGATTGCCGCTGAAGTGCTCACTCAGCTT
>DASZWL010000011.1:0-5181 GCA_035546695.1 Rhodanobacteraceae bacterium
TGCGCTCGAAGATCATGCGCATCGCGGCCACCGTCTCGGTATCGGCGACGCGCAGCACGGTCACGCCGTACTTTCGCAACAGCTCGAAGTCGATCTCGCCGATGAGCGCGCGCAGACCGTCGCAGATCGTATCGGGCTTCAGCTCGCGCACGCGCTCGCCGCGTCGCAGCGATTCGTACGCGTCGTCGGCGCCCTCGGGTTCGGCCGCGAAGAGCCGCGCTTGTGGCAGCAGCGCGCGCGTGGCGATCGACGTGCCGCCGATCAGGCCGCCGCCGCCGATCGGCGTGACGATCGCATCGAGCGCGCCGGCTTCGCGGATCAGCTCGAGCGCGGCCGTGCCCTGCCCCGCGATCACTTCGGGCGTCGTGTACGGATGCACGAGCGTGCCGCCGGTTTCGGCGAGCACCTGTCGGACCATCTCGTCGCGCGCGGTCATCGTCGGCGCGCAGCGATAGAGCGTCGCGCCGTAGCGCTCGATCGCCGCGACTTTCGATTTCACGGCGCCTTCGGGAACGACGACGTGTGCCGCGATGCCGCGCGTTCTCGCCGCGAGCGCGACAGCCGCGCCGTGATTGCCCGACGAATGCGTGACGACGCCGCGACGCGCGACGTCGTCGGGAAGCGAGAACACCGCGCTGCACGCGCCGCGGAACTTGAACGCGCCGACGTGCTGGAGGTTCTCGCATTTGAAGAACAGCGAGGCGCCGGCGAGCGCATCGATCGACCGCGACGTGCGCACCGGCGTCTTCTCCGCATACGGCGCGATGCGCGCGGCCGCGGCCTCGACATCGGCAAATTCCGGCAGCGCGATCGGTGACGCAGTCGACATGTTTGCGAAGAGATCGATGGCAACGCTCGTCGCGTTGCGTCGCACGATACACGCGCATGCGTGGCGCATGCTAGCCTGCCGATCGTCGCTTTTCGCGTGATCCCACGATGACTGCTGCCGCCGGCGCCAAGCCGACTGTCTTTCTGCGCGACTATCGCGTGCCCGCATGGCGCGTTCGCGATGTCGAGCTCGTGTTCGATCTCGATCCGGTCGAGACGATCGTCGCCGCCCGGCTCGCGGTCGAGGCCGATTCCGGTCAGCCCGGAGCACCGCTCCGGCTCGACGGCGAAGGGCTCGAACTGCTCGAGCTTCGCGTCGACGGCCGCGTGCTCGCGGCCGGCGAATACGCGCTCGACGCGAAAGCGCTGACGATTCCGGGACTCTCGCACGCCGCGATCGTCGAGACGCGCGCGCGTATCGCGCCGGAGCGCAACACGGCGCTGCAAGGTCTCTATCTCAGCGGCGATCGCGACAGCGGATTCCTGCTGACGCAATGCGAGGCCGAAGGCTTCCGGCGCATCACATGGTTCGTCGACCGGCCGGACGTGCTCGCGCGCTACGCGGTCACGCTGCGCGCGGACAAGACACGCTTTCCGCTGCTGCTCGCGAACGGCAACGCCGAGAGCGCCGGCGACCTCGACGGCGGTCGCCACTTCGCGCGCTTCGTCGATCCGCATCCGAAACCGAGTTATCTGTTCGCGCTCGTCGCCGGACGGCTCGATCGCATCGAGGACGAGTTCGTCACGGCCGAAGGCCGGCACGTGCGGCTCTTCATCCACGCCGAATCCGATCTCGTATCGCGCTGCGCCTGGGCGATGGAGTGCCTCAAGTTCGCGATGCGCTGGGACGAGGAGCGCTTCGGCCGCTCGTACGATCTCGACGTGTTCCACATCGTCGCGACGCGCGATTTCACGATGGGCGCGATGGAGAACAAGGGCCTCAATATCTTCAACGCGAAATATCTCGCCGCCGATCCCGAGCACGCGACCGACGACGATTATCGCCACGTGCTCGCGGTCGTGGGCCACGAGTATTTCCATAACTGGACCGGCAACCGCGTGACCTGCCGCGACTGGTTCCAGCTTTCGCTGAAGGAAGGTCTGACGGTCTACCGCGAGCAGGAGTTCGAATCCGACCTCGCCTCGCGTACGCTGCGCCGCATCGAGGACGTGAAAACGCTCTGGCGCGCGCAGTTCAGCGAAGATGCCGGCCCGCTCGCGCATCCGGTGCGGCCCGATCGCTACAGCGAGATCAACAATTTCTACACGGCAACGGTCTACGACAAGGGTGCCGAGATCGTGCGCATGCTGGCCGTGCTGCTCGGCCGGGACGGTTTCCGCCGCGGGCTCGATCTCTATTTCGAGCGGCACGACGGCGGCGCGGTCGCGATCGAGGATTTCCTCGCGGCGCTCGGCGACGCGAACGGCCGCGATCTCTCCGCGTGGCTCGGCTGGTACGAACAGGCCGGCACGCCGCGCCTGTCGGTGCGCGGACGTTACGATGCGGCATCGCGGCGCTATGAACTCACGCTCGCGCAGAAGACCCCGCCGACGCCGGACCAGCCACGCAAGCATGCGTTGCCGATTCCCCTCGCCGTGCAGCTCTTCGGCGCCGACGGCGCGCCGCTCGACGTGCGGCTCGACGGCGAGAACGCGCCGACGCGCAGCGAACGCGTGCTTCCGCTCGACGGCGACGAGGCGACGTTCCGCTTCGTCGACGTGCCGGAGCCCCCAGTCGTCTCGCTGCAGCGCGGCTATTCGGCGCCAGTGCGGCTCGATCAGGACGTCGACGACGCGACGCTGGCGACGCTCGTCCGGCACGACACCGACGGCTTCAATCGCTGGTTCGCGAGCGACACGCTCGTGCGGCGCCTGTTCGCTGGAACGCTTGAGAACGGCGAGCCGGATCAGGCGTTGCTGGCGCGATGGTGCGACGGCCTCGGCGCCGCGCTCGACGACACCGCGATCGATCCCGCGCTTCTCGCCGAATTGCTGACCATTGCCGATGCGGCGTCGCTGATGAGCGGGCTTGCGGACATCGATCCCGAAGCCGTGCACAAGGCGCGCGCGGCGATCGAGGCCGGCATGGCGCGGCGTCTCGCGCCATCCATGAAGCAGCGTTTCGCGAGCCTCGCCGATGCAGGCAACGGCATCGAGCCCGCGGCGCAGGCGCGACGGCGGTTACGCAACGTCTGCCTCGCCGCGCTGTGCCGGGCCGATCCCGCGCATCTTTCACTCGCGAGCGCGCAGTTTGCCAACGCGCGGAATCTGACCGATCGCCTCGCGGCGCTCGGCGTGCTTGTCAGCGGCGGCGCGCGCGATGCGCAATCGGCGCTCGACGCGTTCGCGGCGCGCTACGCGAACGATGCGATCGTGCTCGACAAATGGTTCACCGTGCAGGCGCTGCATGCCGAGCCGGACACGCTCGCGCGCGTGGAAGCGCTGACCGCGCACCCGGCGTTCCACTGGCACACGCCGAACGCGGTCTATGCGCTGCTCGTCGCGTTCGCGCAGCGCAATCCGCGCGCGTTCCATCGCGCGGACGGCGCGTCGTACCGCTTTATCGCCGATGCCGTCGCGCGCCTCGATGCGATCAATCCGCAAGTGGCCGCGCGTCTCCTGACGGCATTCGGTGCGTGGCAGAGCTTCGAGCCGGTCCGCCGCGCAATGATGCGCCGCGAGCTCGAACGGCTCGCGGCGCGGAGCGGGAATTCGCCGGATCTCGCGGATCTCGTGGGGCGGGCGTTGGGGTGAAGTGGGAATTGAGAATAGGGAGTCGGGAATAGGAATAGCAGTTTCCCCATTCCCTATTCCCCATTCCCCATTCCCTATTACCCATTCCCCATTCCCTATTCCCTATTCCCTATTCCCTATTACCCATTCCCTATTACCCATTCCCAACGCCACAAACGAAAAAGCCGCGCACCGCGCGGCCTTCCCACACACATTCCGGACTTGCTCTTACGCCGGCAGCTTCGACAGCGCCTCGTTGATGCGCGCGCATTTCGTCTCGAGCTCGTTGACGATCGCGGTGCGGTCGTTCGCGGCCGGTTGCGACGTGCGCACGTCGTCGATCGCCATCTCGAGACGTCCGAGCTCGATCATCAGATCGTGGCGCAGAAACAGCGGATTGATGCTCATGCTTGCGGCGGTGCTCATGTTCGCTACTCCTGGATTCCCGTGCCAGGGATTGAGCAAGCAGCGTGCCAGCCGTCGATATCAGCAAGATCGCAGCGCGGCGCGGTTGCCGCACGCGGTCGCAACACGGTCGGACGGGATCGAGGCTGACGGTCCGCGTCGCAATCTGACCGGTCTGTCGCGACCGGCTCCGCGCCCGCCAGTATTCCGCGACGATCGTCACAGTCTGCCATTCGCCGTTGCCGCTACGGTGGCGGCACGCAAGAGAAGAAAAAGCCGCGGACGATGCGATCGGCGGCCTCGACGGTTACCGGTTCTCTGGCGCCCGGCATACGGTCCTCTTGGATTCCCCCTGTTCCTACGACCGCCGGGCGCCAGTTCCCTCGATCTCGAAAACAAGCAGGCAGCCGCGAAACCGCGGGCGTCGTCATGTCGGCGATTCGGCGTCGCCGCGATCCGCGGACGCCAAAGAAAAAGGCCCGCCGAAGCGGGCCCGGTGCGTCCTCCCACCGGCGCAGCGGCCGGCCCCTGAATTCCGACCTGCGGCGTGCTCGCAAACGCCGTGCGCCGGTGGGAGTGCGCCAGGAAACGCAGCACGTTCCATGCCAGTTGCGGACACGGCGCTTGGTAGAATCCGCCTCCCCGCGTTCCGGCTCGATTCGGAATCCTCATGCAGCAGTACGACGTCATCGTCATCGGCGGTGGACACGCCGGCACCGAAGCCGCGCTCGCGAGCGCGCGGGCTGGCGCGCAGACGCTGCTCCTGACGCACAGCATCGAGACGATCGGCCAGATGAGCTGCAATCCCGCGATCGGTGGGATCGGCAAGGGCCATCTCGTGCGCGAGATCGACGCGCTCGCCGGCGCGATGGCGGCGGCGGCCGATCGCGCCGGCATCCAGTGGCGCACGCTCAACGCGTCGAAAGGCGCGGCCGTGCGCGCGACGCGTTGTCAGGCCGATCGGGTTTTGTACAAAGCGGCCATCCGGCGTCGCGTTGAGACGCAGCCGAATCTCGCGCTGTTCCAGGAGGCCGCCGACGGCCTCGTCGTCGAGGGCGGACGAGCGGTCGGCGTACGCACGCAAAGCGGCCTCGAGTTCCGCGCGCGCTCGATCGTGCTGACGGCCGGCACGTTCCTCGCGGGCCGCATCCACGTCGGCTTCGCGCAGCACGCGGCCGGACGCGCCGGCGATCCGCCGTCGATCGCGCTCGCCGC
>DASZWL010000012.1:0-1693 GCA_035546695.1 Rhodanobacteraceae bacterium
CGGCACGGCGGTCTCGATCGGTGGACTGCCCGTAACGATCGTCGGCGTCGGTCCGCAGGGCTTCACCGGCGATTCCGTCTTTCAGAACGCCAACGGGTTCCTGCCGCTGCATGCCGCCGGTTTCCCGATGATGGCTCGGACGGCGCTGCGCGTGCTGGGCTTCCTCGATCCGCGAGTCACCCTCGACCAGGCGAACGCCGGTCTCGCGGGCCTTTCGACGTCATTCGCCCAGGCACGACACGAAGCGCCGGAGCACGTACGCCTCGCGGCGTTCTGGGAACGGTTTGCGCGGCCGACGCCACATGCGGCGCGACCGGAAATCGCGATGGCGATCTTCTTCGGCGCCCTGGCGCTACTCGTCCTGCTGCTCGCCTGCGTCAACGTCGCGAATCTGTTGTTGGCTCGCGCCCTCGCGCGTCAGCCCGAGCTCGCGCTCCGCGCGGCGCTCGGCGCGTCCCGCGGCCGGCTCGCGCGGCACCTGTTCATCGAAACGCTGCTCGTCGTGTTCGCCGCCGGCGGCGTCGGCATCCTGATCGGCGAGTGGACGGCGCATGGCATCGGCGCGGCGCTTCCGCCGGCACTGGCGCCCTTCGGCAGCCAACTCGGCTTCGCGCTCGATTGGCGGGTCGCGGCGTTTGCCCTTGTCTCGATGGCCGCGACTGCGGTCGTCGTCGGCACGCTGCCGGCGTGGCGCATGACACGCGCCCCGGGACACCTTCTACAACGCGTCAGCCGGGCGACGACGGCGAGACGCGCCGGACTTGGACGCGCGTTGACAGCTGCGCAGATCGCCGGCTCGCTCGTGCTGATTGTCATCGCCGGCCTCTTCGCGCGCAGTCTTTCCGTCACACGCCACGGCTCGTTCGGCTTCGACGACCGCAACGTCTTCGACTTCAGCATCAATGCGAGCGAATCGGGTTATCCGAATCCACGTGCCGGAGCGATCGACGACGCCATGCTGGCGCGCGTGCAAGCGATGCCGGGCGTGCTGTCAGCGGCGCTCGCGCAGTCAGTGCCGATGACTGGAGATTTTTCGGAAGGACAGATCTTCCCGGATACGCCGCTCGCCGATCCGGCACACGCCATGGACGAGATCGGCTACGGCGCGATCTCGCCCGCGTACTTCGAGACGCTCCGCATCCCGCTGCAGACCGGTCGTCCATTCCTGTCCACCGATACATCGAGCGCGCTGCGCGTCGCCATCGTCAATCGCACGATGGCCGATCGGTATTGGCCGCAGGGTGCGATCGGCCGCACGTTCCGCGTCAACAACGACGCCGCCGCGCCGGTTCAGGTGATCGGCGTCGTCACCGACGTCAAGAACTACGGCGCGATGCAGGACGACAGCCCATTCTTCTATCTGCCGATCGCGCAGCATCCGACGCCGCATGTGACGCTCCACGTGCGATCGACGCTGCCGTCAGCGACGGTCTTCGCCGCCGTCGTGTCGCAGATTCATGCTGTCGCGCCGGACGTCATTCCATCCCGCGTGCAAACGCTGACCGCGGCGATCGACGACGCGCCGGATGGCTTGCTCATGTTCCGGCTCGGCACGGGACTCGCGACGAGCTTCGGCCTGCTCGGTCTCGCGCTCGCGATCGTCGGTGTCTTCGGCGTCGTCGCGTATGGCGCCAGTCAGCGCACGCGCGAGATGGCCGTGCGGCTGGCGCTCGGGGCGACCGCGCGCGACATC
>DASZWL010000013.1:0-9413 GCA_035546695.1 Rhodanobacteraceae bacterium
CGTCACATCCGGCAAGGGCGGCGTCGGCAAGACCACGACGAGCGCCTCGCTCGCGGTCGGGCTGGCCAGGCGCGGCAAGAAAGTCGCGGTGATCGACTTCGACGTCGGCCTGCGCAACCTCGATCTGATCATGGGTTGCGAACGGCGCGTCGTCTACGACTTCGTCAACGTGATCCACGAGGAGTGCACGCTGAAGCAGGCGCTGATCAAGGACAAGCGCTTCGACACGCTCTACGTGCTCGCCGCCTCGCAGACGCGCGACAAGGACGCGCTCTCGAAGGAAGGCGTCGAAAAAGTGCTGAAGGAGCTCGCCGACGACGGCTTCGACTACGTCGTCTGTGATTCGCCGGCCGGCATCGAGAAAGGCGCGAGCCTCGCGATGTACTTCGCCGACCGCGCGGTCGTCGTCGTCAATCCCGAAGTCTCTAGCGTGCGCGATTCCGATCGCATCCTCGGCCTTCTTTCGAGCAAGACGCGCCGCGCCGAGCTCGGCAACGGACCGGTCGAGCAGCATTTGCTGCTGACGCGCTACAACCCCGATCGCGTCGCCGGCGGCGACATGATGGGCGTCGACGACGTCAAGGAAATCCTCGGCATCGAAGTCATCGGCGTGATCCCGGAATCGCCGGGCGTGCTCACGGCGTCGAACGCCGGCGTGCCGGTGATCCTCGACGACACCTCGCCGGCCGGCCAGGCCTACGAAGACGCCGTCGCGCGCCTCGCCGGCGAGACGCGGCCGATGCGCTTCCTCGAAGCGCAGAAGAAGGGCCTCTTCGCGCGCATCTTCGGGAGCTGACCGATGAGCATCCTCGATTTCTTCCGCTCGCGCCCGAAGAACACCGCGTCGGTCGCGAAGGAGCGGCTTCGCATCATCGTCGCGCAGGAACGCGCACAGCAGGGCCGTCCCGACTACCTGCCGCTGCTGCGGCGCGAAATCCTCGAAGTCATCAAGAAATACGTCAACGTCGATCCCGACGCGATCACGATCAACGTCGAGAAGGACGGCGATAGCGAAGTGCTCGAGCTTTCCGTCGCGCTGCCCGACCGCAACGGCAACGGCTCCGCGGCCGATGCGGACACGACCGCCGCGGCCGGCGAGGCCTGATCGCAGGCAGAGTCGCGTTTGACGGCTGACTCGGACATCGCGAAGGCGCAGCAAATCGACGTGCTGCGCTTCGCTGCGATTGATCCCGACAGCGTTCGCGTGCTGCTCGAGCGTTACGGTCTCGTGCTCGAACGCGTCGCTGACGGCGCGCCGATTCCGGGCAGCTACTGGGGCGACTGCGAAGCAGGCGTGATCGCGCATCGCGTTTACGCGCGCGGAGATACGCCCGTGCATTCGCTGTTGCACGAAGCCTGTCATCTGATTGTCGCGCCGCCCGACAAGCGCGCGTCGATCCACACCGATGCATCCGATTCGCAAACCGAAGAGGATGCGACGTGCTATCTCCAGATCGTGCTCGCCGACGAACTGATCGACGTCGGCAGCGCGCGCATCGCCGCCGACATGGACCGCTGGGGCTACACGTTCCGGCTCGGTTCGGCATTGGCGTGGTTCGAGCACGACGCCGAAGACGCACGCGCGTGGCTCGTCGAGAGAAAGCTGCTGCCGGTATCGTGAGCCTCGCGCGTTTGCGCGCGCACACACGCATGCGTGGCGTTCCCCCTCTCCCGCTTGCGGGAGAGGGTTGGGGTGAGGGCAAGCGTGGCAGCGCGATCCAAGATTGCCCTCACCCTGCCCTCCCCCGCAAAGCGAGAGAGGGAAAATCCGACGAATGATCGACTCGCGCGAGCGATCAGCGTCAGTTCCCATACATCCGCAACGGCAACAATGCGCACATGAAGCGCATCGCCGCTGTTCTCGCGCGGCCATTTTGCGCACAATCCCGTTTTCCTCATGTCATCCGCACCGTCAGCCGCCGCCGAACACGACGTCCCGCCGCCGCCGCGCGCGGATGTAGCGCCGCTCGCGCTCTTCGTCGACGTCGACGGCACGCTGCTCGATTTCGCCGCGCGTCCGGACGCCGTCGTCGTCGATGCCGCGCTGCCGGCGACATTGCAGCGCCTGAAGCGCCGACTCGGCGGCGCGCTCGCTCCGGTCAGCGGGCGTCCGCTGCGCGAAGTCGATGCGCTGCTCGGCCTCGACGGCGCCGCGGCGGGCCTGCACGGCGCCGAGCTGCGCGCGCCGGACGGATTCGCGCTCGAAGCGCCGATCGCGAGCGAGCGGCTCGATGCCGCGCGCAGGCAAGCCGCGCGCGCTGCTTCGATTCCCGGCGTGCTCGTCGAGGACAAGCGCAATGCGCTCGCGCTGCACTATCGCGCCGTGCCCGACGCTGAGCTCGACGTCCGCCGCATCGCATCCGCGATGCTCGACGCCGCTGGCGACGGTTACGAGCTGCTGCACGGCGCGTTCGTCTTCGAGCTCAAACCGTCGAGCATCGACAAGGGCACGGCCGTCGCGGCGCTGATGCGCGTCGCACCGTTCGCGGGCCGCGCGCCGTGGGTCATCGGCGACGACGTGACCGACGAGGACGCTTTCGCCGAAGCGAACGCGCGCGGCGGCGTCAGCATCATCGTCGGTTCGCGCCGACCGACGGCCGCGCGCTACGGTTTGCCGGGTCCCGCAGCCGCACGCGATTGGCTCGCCGCTCTCGCTGACGGCATCGACACGGAGCCGCGGCGATGAGCGGCGGCGCCTCGCTCGATCTCGGCGTCGTCGGCAACGGCAGCGTCAGCGCGCTCATCGATGCCAACGCGCGCATCGTCTGGTGCTGCCTGCCCTCGTTCAACGGCGATCCCGCGTTCTGCTCGTTGCTCTCGCCGAAGACGCACGCCGATCGCGGCTCGTTCGAGATCGCGCTCGAAGGTCTCGCTGCGAGCTCGCAGTACTACGTCGAGAACACGGCCGTGCTCGTCACGCGCCTCGCGGCGAAAGACGGCAGCGCGATCGAGATCACCGACTTCGCGCCGCGCTTCAAGCAGCACGGCCGCATCTTCCATCCGATGAGCCTCGTGCGCACGATCCGTCCGTTCGCGGGCGCACCGCGCGTCACGTTGCGGCTGCGTCCGCTGGCCGGTTACGGCGCGCGCATACCGGAGCGCACGTTCGGCTCGAATCACCTGCGTTTCCTGCTCGACGACGTCGTCCTGCGCGCGACCACCGACGCGCCGCTGCCGATGCTGCGCGACGAGCTGCCGTTCCTGCTCGATCGCGAGATGCACATCGTGCTCGGCCCCGACGAGACGCTCGCCGAATCGCCGGCGCGCGTCGCGCGCGATGCGCTCGATGCGACGCTCGATTACTGGCGCGAGTGGGTGCGCTATCTCTCGATCCCGGCCGAATGGCAGGACGCCGTCATCCGCGCCGCGATCACGCTGAAGCTCTGCCAGTACGAAGGCACCGGCGCGATCGTCGCGGCGATGACGACCTCGATCCCCGAGGCGCCGCACACGGCGCGCAACTGGGACTACCGCTTCTGCTGGCTGCGCGACGCGGCGCTCGTCGTGCGCGCGCTGAACCAGCTCGGCGCGACGCGCAGCATGGAGGAATACCTCCGCTACATCTTCAACCTCGCGGCCGGCGCCGACGGCGCGCTGGCGCCGGTCTATGGCATCCACTTCGAACGCGAGCTGATCGAGAGCGAGGCCGGCGAGCTCGCCGGCTATCGCGGCATGGGTCCCGTGCGCATCGGCAACGACGCGTGGCGACAGACGCAGCACGACGTCTACGGCAGCGTCGTGCTCGCCGCGATGCAGCTTTTCTTCGATCGCCGCCTCAACGTGCAGGGCGACGCGGCCGCGTTTGCGCGGCTCGAGCACGCCGGCGAATCGGCTTGGCGAATGCACGATCAGGCCGATGCGGGATTGTGGGAGTTCCGGGGCCGGGCCGCCGTGCACACGTATTCGAGCGTGATGTCGTGGGTCGCGTGCGACCGGCTCGCGCGCATCGCAGCGCACCTCGGGCTCGACGAGCGCAAGTCGCTCTGGGAAGCGCGCGCAGCGCGCGTGCATGCGCTCGTGCTCGAGCGCGCCGTGCACCGCGAGCACGGCCATTTCGTCGCGACGTTCGACGGCGACGCGCTCGACGCGAGCCTCCTCCTGCTCGCCGACGTCGGCTTCGTCGCGGCGGACGATCCGCGCTACGTCGCGACCGTCGACGCGATCGGCCGCGTGCTGATGCGCGGCAGGCATCTCTTCCGCTACGTCGCGCCCGACGATTTCGGCGCGCCGGAGACGAGCTTCACGATCTGCTCGTTCTGGTACGCCGACGCGCTGGCCCGCATCGGCCGCGTCGACGAGGCGCGCGCGCTGTTCGAATCGCTGCTCGCATCGCGCAATCCGCTCGGGCTTCTTTCCGAAGACATCCATCCCGAGACCGGCGAGCTCTGGGGCAATTTCCCGCAGACGTACTCGATGGTCGGGCTCGTCAATACCGCGATGCGGCTGTCGCGAAGCTGGGAGAGCATGCTGTAGCCATGGGCAGGCTCGTCGTCGTCTCGAACCGCGTGGCGCTGCCGAAGGAGACGCGCGCCGGCGGCCTTGCGTCCGCGCTGCGCGCCGCGCTCGCCGAGCACGGCGGGCTCTGGTTCGGCTGGAGCGGCCGCATCGCCGATGGCGATGCGCGACGCACGACGATCGAGCGCGACGGCAACATCGAGTATGAGCTCCTCGACCTCACGCGCGAGGAATACGAGCGCTATTACCTCGGCTTCTCGAACCGCACGCTGTGGCCGCTGCTGCACTTCCGCGCGTCGCTGCTCGAATACCGGCGCGCGGATTTCGCGGGCTATCGCGCCGTCAACCGCGTCTTCGCCGAACATCTCGCGCGCCATCTGCGCGACGATGATCTCGTCTGGATCCACGATTACCACCTGATCCCGCTCGCGGCGGAGCTGCGCGCGCTCGGCGTCGGCGCGCGCATCGGGTTCTTCCTGCACATCCCGCTGCCGCCGGCCGCGATGCTGCGCATCCTGCCGCATCACGAACAGCTGTTTCCCTCGCTCGGTGCCTGCGACCTGATCGGATTGCAGAGCGAGCACGACCGCGTCGCGCTCGTCGAATACTTCCGCGACGAGACGGATGTGCGCGTATCCGAAGACGGAACGCTCGAGCTCGGCAACGGGCGCAGCGTTCGCATTTCGGCATTCCCGATCGGCATCGACACCGCCGCCGTCGCGCGCCAGGCCGAGCGCGCGATGACGAGCGCGGCGACGCAGCGGCTGATCCGGAGCCTCGAGAACCGCGCGCTCGCGATCGGCGTCGATCGCCTGGATTATTCGAAGGGGATTCCGCAGCGTTTCGAGGCGTTCGCGCAGTTCCTCTCGCTGTATCCCGAATGGCGCTCGCGGATCTCGTTCCTGCAGATCGCGCCGCCGACGCGCGAGGAAGTGCCCGAGTACCGCGAGCTGCGCTCGCGGCTCGAGCGGCTCGCCGGCGCGACGAACGGACGTTACGCCGAGCCCGACTGGATGCCGATCCGCTACGTCAACCGGAGCTTCAACCAGGCGACGCTGGCCGGTTTCTATCGCGCGGCCGACATCGCCGTCGTGACGCCGCTTCGCGACGGCATGAACCTCGTCGCGAAGGAGTTCGTCGCCGCGCAATCGGCGGACGATCCCGGCGTGCTGATCCTGTCAAGCTTCGCCGGCGCCGCCGACGAGCTGAGACAGGCGATCGTCATCAATCCGTTCGACGCGGACGACATCGCCGAGAGCTTCGCGACGGCGCTCGCGATGCCGCTCGCCGAGCGGCGCGAGCGCTGGCAGGCGATGTTCGATCACCTTCGCCGCCACGATATCGCGGCCTGGCGCGCTTCGTTCCTCGACGCGCTGCGCGGAAGCGGTCGCGCATCGTCCGGCGCGTGAAAAAAAAGCCGCGCAGATCGCTCTGCGCGGCTTTCGCTTCGTGATTCTCCTTGCGGATCAGAACTTCACGGTCACGCTTGCGTGGTAGTAGCGCCCGATCTGATCGAAGGTCGAAGGATCGGTGCCGGTGTTGAGCGTCTGCGAGTCGTAGCCGAAGAACGGCGGCTGCTTGTCGCCGAGATTGTCGACGCCGAACTCGATGCGCGTGTTGAGCGCCTCGATGTTGTAGCCGACCGAGATGTCGTTGTACGTGTAGGCGCCGTACTTGATCACCGCGCCCGGCAAGCCGGGATACGCCGACTGCTGCTCGTTGAGGTTCGGATTGCCCATCTGATAGCGGCCGATGTAGCGCATGCGCCACGACGCGTCCCACGATCCGAGCGTCCAGTTGAGGAACGTCTGCGCCTTCCAGCGCGGAATCGTGCAGACGCCCGTGTTGCCCGGGCAGCCCGACAGTGCGCCCGAGAAGAACGGCACGAAGTGTCCGGCGAGATGGAACACCGAATCGCCCGGCAGACCCGGCGCGATGTCGACGTTGAACTCCTTCATGTACGTCGCGTTGACCGACGCCACGAAGCGGCCGAACGAGAACTCCGGCAGGCGATAGGTCAGGTTGAGGTCGACGCCGGACACGTCCGTGCGGCCGAGATTGCCGAACGGCTGCGTGATGTTCTGGATCTGGCCCTGGTTCGGCCCGCTCTGGTATCTCGTGATCAGCGGGCAATAGATCTCGATGCCGTTGTAGCAGAGATTGAGGATCGTCTGCGCGCCGACCGGCGTGATCGTGTTGAGAAGGTACACGCGCCAGAGATCGGCGCTGACCGAGAGGCCGTCGAGCCAGTGCGGATCGTAGACGACTCCCATGTCGAACGATTTGCCGAACTCGGGGCCGAGCGGAAAGCCGGCGTAGGCAGAGCCGGTCGTCAGAGCGCCGATCTGGTTGCCGTTCAGCACCGAGAGATTCTGGAATGTACCGGTCGCCGGCACGCCGACGCAGGCGGGATTGCCGGCGTTCGGATTCGGCGTCGTCGGCGTCGGCGCGACGAAGTCGCAGGGATCGCTGCCGAGCGTCGGTGCGCTCGCAGTCGGAGCGAGGAACACGTTCGTGATCGTCGGCGCGCGGAACACCTTCGACACCGTACCGCGCAGCAAGAGGTCCTCGATCGGCCGCCACTCGATCGCGGCCTTCCAGTTGTTCGTGTTGCCGAACGTCGAGTACTTCGAATAGCGGTCGCCGAGCGTCACGTTCAGCGCGTGGAAGAACGGCAGATCCTTGAGGATCGGCACGAAGAGCTCGGCGTACGCCTCCTTGACGTTGTATCCACCTTGCAGATTCGCCGTGCACTGCGAGCCGAGGATGCATCCGCCGGAAGAAGGATCGATCGCGAACAGCGAGTCGATCTGCGTGCGCGTGTACTCGTCGCGGCGCGAGGCGCCGATCGCGAGCTGCATCGTGCCGGCCGGAAGATCGAAGAGGCCGCCCGACGCGTCGATGTGCTGGTACTTCTCGATCAGGAGGAACGAGTTCTGTCCCGGCACCGCCGCGGCTTTGACGGCTGCTATCGCGGTCGGATCGCCGTTGTTGAGCGCGAAGATGTTGAACGGCGTGCAGCCGGTCAGGATCGGCGCCTCCGGCGTGCCGCAGATCACGGTATTGACCGGACCGATCTCGGGATCGGTGTTATAGAACGACGGTCCGAGGTCGAGGTTCAGCGTGTTGAAGTTCGGGAAGCCGAACTTCTGCGCGAGCGAGGACGAGTGGCCGAAGCCGATGCCGGCGTCCCACGCCCAGTTCTGCGAGCCGATGTCGAAATTGCCCTTGAGGCCGCCGTTGAACTGGCCGTAGTTGACGGTCGCGCGTACGAGGCGCGGGCCCGCCGCTACGGCGCGCAGCTGGTACGTGTTGCCGTTCGGACCGCCGAAATCGACGCCGAACGGGTTGTAGTAGCTGTCCGCCGAGATCTGCAGGATGCCCGGCGCCTGCGTGCCGATGATCGCCGGCGCCTGCTGCGTGCCCGACGACGACTTCGAATACAGCACCGTCATGTACGTCTCGACGTTGTCGGTCAGCTTGTAGTTGCCGTTGAGGAATGCGCGCGTACGCTCCTGCGGAGTCAGGATGAGATTGATGTTGGCGTAGTTGTATTTGTCGCTGTTCGTGAAGCAGTGATAGTTGTTCGTGTCGACGGTCTGGCCACTCGCGCCGGGATTGATCGAGATCTGCGTGCAGCCGAACACGTCCACGAACGGCGTGCCCGTGATCACGACGCGGCCCGGCGCCGGGCTCGACGATCCGCCGATGAACGTGTACGGCGCCGTGCTCGGACCGGCCGTCAGGTCGCGCGCGAACTTGCCGAACTCGCGGTGTCCCGAAAGGATCTGGTCCTGCTGGTTGTACTCGACGCCGGCCATGATGCTGCCCTTGTCGGAGCTATGGCCGAACGTGAAGTGATAGCCGACGCGCTCGCCGTCGTCGCGATCCGAAATGCCGTAGTCGGCGCGGAATTCCGCGCCCTGGTAATCCGAGCGCAGGATGAAGTTCACGACGCCCGCGATCGCATCCGAGCCATACACCGACGAAGCACCGTCGGTCAGCACTTCGATGCGCTCGATCATGTTCGTCGGGATCGCATTCGGGTCGCCCGACAGGAAACGCTGCCCGTTGATCAGAACCAGCGTGCGCTGCGAGCCGAGACCGCGCAGGCCGATGCTCGCCGTGCCGCCGTAGCTTCCGCCGTTGTTGACCTGCGGATTGATATTGCCGCCGGTCACCGCGGGCAGCGCCTGCAACAGATCGCCCACGGTCAGCTTGCCCGACTTCTCGATCTGCGCGCGATCGATCGTGACGACCGGATTCGACGTCTCGATGTCGACGCGGCGTATGTTCGAGCCCGTGACCGTGATCGTCTCGAGCTGCTGGTTGTTCTGGTCCTGCGCATCCTGCGCGATGGCCGGCCCGGCGAGGAGACCGAGCGCGGCGAGTGCGGTCGCTTTCGTCGCGCTCCCGGGCGCGCGCGTGTTACCGGCCGGCGTGACCAGCACGCGTCTGATCGCCTCACGGAGCAGTGTGTGTCGCATGGATTTTCTCCTTTTCTGGATAGTCGCCCGTGCCACATGTCGAGCACTCGGGCTGATCGAACATTAGAAAAACGTGAACCCTTTGCGTTGGCCTGTCCTTGCAGCAGCCGTTGCAGAAATTGATGAGCGAGCGAACACGCGCTGCGCGCCGTAACGCGGGACGCACGCGCGCGCCGTCGATGGCAAGCCGTGGATGGCGCCGTATTCGACGCATCGACCGTCATGCCCGGATGCGACTCAGGCCGCCGCGCGAACGGCGCCGCGCGTGCACTCGCGCAGATCGGCCGCCGTGATGCCGAAGCGTCGCTTGAACGAGCGCGAGAACGCGCAGCGGTTCTCGAATCCGCTAGCGCGCGCGATCTCGTTTATCGCAAGCCCGCTCTCGTTGATCAGCCGGTGCGCGCGGCCGAGGCGGTGCTCGACGAGCACCGCGTGCGTCGTCTCGCCGTAGACCGTCGAGAACGCGCGGAT
>DASZWL010000014.1:0-4408 GCA_035546695.1 Rhodanobacteraceae bacterium
TTCGCCTCGATCTGGCGGATGCGCTCGGCCGAGACGCCGTATTCATCGGCGAGCTCCTGCAGCGTCGCCTTCTCGCCGTCGCGCAGCCAGCGGCGCTGGATGATGTCTCGCGAGCGGTCATCGAGCTTGACGAGGCCGCGATGCAGTGCGTCGAGGCTCGACTCCTCTTCCGATTCCGCCTCGACGGTTGCGTACGGATCGGCCGAATGGTCGATCAGGAACGCGGCCGGCGCGGGCTTCTCGTCGTCGTCGGCATCGGTCGGTGCATCGAACGCGACGTCACGGCCGTTGAGGCGCGCTTCCATCTCCATGACGGTCGCCGCCGGAACGCCGAGCTCCTTCGCGACGGTGTTCACTTCTTCCTGGTTCATCCAGCCGAGGCGCTTCTTCGACTTGCGCAGATTGAAGAAGAGCTTCCTCTGCGCCTTCGTCGTCGCGACCTTGACGATGCGCCAGTTGCGCAGGATGAACTCGTGCATCTCGGCGCGGATCCAGTGCACCGCGAACGACACGAGGCGCACGCCCTGCGTCGGGTCGAAGCGCTTGACGGCCTTCATGAGGCCGATGTTGCCTTCCTGGATCAGGTCGCCGACTTGCAGTCCATAGCCGGAATAGCCGCGCGCGACATGGACGACGAAGCGCAAGTGCGACAGCACGAGCTGTTTCGCGGCGGCGAGATCGTTGTCCTTGACGAGGCGCTGCGCCAGATCCTGCTCTTCCTGCTGTGTCAGCATCGGAATGCGGTGGACCGCACTCACGTACGATTCCAGGCTTCCGATCGCGCTCGGGATCGGGAGGTTGCTGGCGATCAAAGCATTGGTCATTTCGGTGAATCTCCTCTCGGGGAGAACTCTAGCACTCGTCCTACCAGAGTGCTAAAGCGCTCCGAAGTTCCCTTCACCCAGTCCCTTGGCCGGAACATAACTGAACTGGCGAGTATAGTACTCCTGCGACCCGGTCTTTGGAAGGTTTCAAGAGGCGCCGGGTCAGGCAACGGATCGTTTCCTTCGAAGGACGATCCATGAGAATCAATGAGTTACGGATAAGGCGCTGAACGACGGATAAGGCCGCCGCCTGCCGGATCCTCAGGCCGGCTCAAGCTCGCTTCGCGAAGGCAGACGCCAGTCGATCGGGGTCTCGCCTTGCGCTTTCAAGTACTCGTTCGCCCTCGAGAAGTGCCCGCAGCCGTCGAAGCCGCCGCGCGCGAGCGGAGACGGATGCGGCGCCTTCAGGACCAGATGACGCTGGCGGTCGATCAGGCTGCCTTTCTTCTGCGCGTACGCGCCCCAGAGCAGGAAGACGAGATGCTCGCGATCGCGATTCAGCGCATCGATGCAGGCGTCGGTGAAGCCTTCCCATCCCTTGTTCGCGTGCGAGCCGGCGAGGCCGCGCTCAACCGTCAGCACCGCGTTGAGCAGCAGCACGCCTTGCGCCGTCCATGACGTCAGGCAACCGTGGTCGGGACGCGGAATGCCGAGATCGCGCTCGATCTCCTTGAAGATGTTCTCGAGCGACGGCGGCGGCCGCACGCCCGGCGGCACCGAGAAGCAGAGACCGTGCGCCTGACCCGGTCCGTGGTACGGATCCTGTCCGAGGATGACGACCTTGACCTTGTCGAACGGTGTCGCATTCAGCGCCGCGAAGATCTGCGGACCCGGCGGATAGATCGCTTTTCCCTTGCGCTTCTCCTCGCGCAGGAACTCGCCGAGCGCCTTCATCTCGGGACGCTCGAACCAGTAACCGACCTCGGCCTTCCACGACGGATCGAGCTTGACGCGATCTTCGCCGGCGCGATCCTCGCTCATGCGCGCGCGTGCTCGCGCTCGCGCAGCTTGCGCGAGACGCGAAGCTGGAACACGAGCTTCGTGATCAGGAGACGCTCCTCGATCGGCTTGTGCACGAGATCGTTCGCGCCGGCGCGGAGCAGCGCCGCCTGACTCTTCGGGTTGTCGTCGCCGGTCATGACGAGCACCGGCAGCTCGCCCTTGCCGTAGCCGAATCCGCCGCGGATCAGTTCGAGCAGATCGCCGCCGGAAAGCTCGCCCTTGAGATTGACGTCGGTCAGCACGAGATCGGCGCCCGGCGCGCGGCCTTCGCTCTTCGCGGCTTCGAGCAATTCAATGGCCGCCTCGACGCTCGTCACCTGCGTCACCGTGAGCCCGAACTTCTCCATCATGCGCGTCGTCGCGAGCGCGACGACGCGGCTGTCCTCGACGTAGAGCACCTCGCCGTTCGCGAACTGCGCGGGATGCACGTAGCCGCGGATGAACTCCGCGAGCGCCTCGAAGCCGAGCGACTTGTCGAAATAGTCGGTCACGTCGTGCGAAAGCGAGCGCGCGACGAGCCGCTCCTGCACGTCGCCCGAGACGACGATGATCGGGATGTACGCCTGCGGCGAATACTCGCGGACGTAGTGCGCGAGCTCGACGCCATCCATGTCGGGCAGGCTGAGCGCCGTCGTGACGAGATCAACGACGCCGCTCTCGAGCTCGCGCTTCGCCGTCTCGCCGCTCTCGCACGAAAGCACGACCGCGCCGGGCAGCTCTGCCTTCAGCACGCCCTCGATGAGCCTGCGCACGAGCCGCGAGCCGTCGACGACGAGCACGCGCGGCGTGTCGCTCGAAAGATGCTGCGGCAGCGAAGCGATTTCGGACGGCATCGAAGAAGTGGATTTATTCCGGATGTCCAGCGGCCATGTGCCGGGCCGTCGCGACGAACGCGCCGATCCAGCCCAGCAGCGCGCCCGCCGCGATCACGACAGCCGCGGATGCGACGTCGAGCCCGCGGAGCGCGAGCGCGTGATCATAGCTCGCCAGCAGACGGTCGAGCGGACCGGCTATCGCGGTTTCGGCACCGATCGCGACGACGACCGCGATCGCGCCGCCGAGCAACCCGTACCAGAGCCCCGCATAGAGGAACGGACGCCGCACGAAGCCGCTGCCGGCGCCGATCAATTGCATGACGGCGATCTCGTCGGCGCGCGACTGCACGTCCGCGCGGATCGTGTTGCCGATGACGAGCAGCGTCGCGAGCGCGAGCAGCGCCGCGAGCACGACGACGGTGCGCTCGGCGAACGCGAGGATGTCCGAGAGCCTGCGGCGCCACGTCGCGTCGTACTGCACGAGATCGACGCGCGGATCGGAACGCAGCTCGCCAACGATCGGCGGATCGCGCTCGTCCGACGCGCCGGCCGCGTGCGGCGTCACGACGAGCACGGTCGGCAGCGGATTGTCCTTCAGGATATCGAGCGCCTCGCCGAAACCCGAGAGCTGACGGAATTCCGCCAGCCCCTGCTGCGGCGTCTTGATCGCGACGCCGGCGACGTCCGCGCGCTTGCGCAGCTCGGTCGAGAACGCATCGGCCGCCGCGGATTCGACGGCGGGCTTCAGGAACACCGTGACTTCGCGCGCTTCGCGCAATCCACCCGACAATGCCCGCGCATTGTCGAACGCGATGTAGAAGAGCAGCGGCAGCGCGAGCGCGAAGCCGAGCATCAGGACGGTCAACGCCGTCGTCCACGGTCTTGCAGCGAGCCGGCCGAGGCTGGAGAAAAATCCATAGAAATGATGATCGCGCCAGGCGCCGAGCCGTGCGCGCATCGGCGTCGAAGGACGACGCGGCTCGGACGCCGCCAACGCCACGGGCGAAGCCGGCGCCGACTTGCGCACGTTGCGCTCGGCCTGTCGTCTCGCGCTCATGCGGGCCGGAAATCGTCGATCAGCCGGCCGTGATCGAGCACGAGCACGCGCTTGCCGATGCGCTTGATGAGATGCAGATCGTGGCTCGCGACGAGCACGGTCGTGCCGACCGCGCCGAACTCGGCGAAGAGCTGCATGATTTCCCCGGATAACTGCGGATCGAGATTGCCGGTCGGCTCGTCGGCGATGATGACCGGCGGCTTGCCGACGATCGCGCGCGCGATGCCGACGCGCTGCTGCTCGCCGGCCGAGAGCGCGAGCGGCGATTCGCGCTCCTTCGCGAGCAGGCCGACCTTGTCGAGCGCGGCGCGCACGCGCTTGCCGATCTCCTCGCGCGGCGCGCCGGCGATGATCAGCGGCAGCGCGATGTTGTCGAACACGGTGCGATCGGTCAGCAGCCGATGATCCTGGAACACCATGCCGATGCGCCGGCGCACGCGTGGAATGCCGCGGCGCCGGACGCTCGCGAGCGTCACGTGATCGACGACGATCTGTCCGCGCGTCGGCCGCTCGACGAGACCGATCAGCTTCAGGAGCGTGCTCTTGCCCGCGCCCGAATGACCGGTTACGAACACCATCTCGCCGGCGCCGATCTCGAAGCTGATCTCGGCGAGCGCCTCGTGGTTCGGGCCGTAGCGCTTGCTGACTTTGTCGAAGGTGATCATTGACGCCGGGATTCGGGATTCGGGATTCGCGCGAAAGCCTACCGC
>DASZWL010000015.1:0-1798 GCA_035546695.1 Rhodanobacteraceae bacterium
TCCTCCTTCTTGCCGCAGGCGGTGATCACGAGCGCGCCGGCAACGGCGAGCGCGATCAGGGACAGGGAACTCTGTGCTCGATTCATATGCGCCTCCGTAGTCATCTGCTGGAATTCGCGAGTCATTTGCCGGCTTTCGCGTCGGTAGGGATCTTCAGGATCTGTCCCGGCTTGATCAGGTCGGGATTCGAGATCTGGTCGCGGTTCGCGTCGAAGATCTCGTGCCAGCGATTCGCGCTGCCGTAGAACTCCTTGGCGATTTTCGAGAGCGTGTCGCCCTTGTTGACCGTGTACGTCTGAGCCGGCGGAGCGACCTTCGGCGCGGTCGATTCGACGCCGGATTGCACGTTGCCGAAGTCGGCCTTCGGAGCCGTCGGCGCGGTCGACGCTGCGCCGCTCTGGACATTCGAGAAATCGGGCTTCTTCGCGTCGCCCATGTGCGATCTCCTCTCCGTTCAGGATCGTCCACATTACACCCCCCGGCGCTTAACGGGATATGAGCGCGCCGGGTGCGCTGTCGCATGTAATACAACGTTACAAAAGCGGAGCGCGGGACGGACGTTCGCGGACGTCGCGATGCAAATGCGGAAGCGGGTCGCGCTACTGGCGCGCCGTGCGCGGGTTCGGCGGATCGCCGGGCTCGCTGCTGCGCCAAGGATTGATGTCGATGCCGCCGCGTCGCGTGTAGCGTGCGTAGACGGCGAGCCTGTGCGGCGCGCATCGGCGCATCAGATCGACGTAGATGCGCTCGACGCAATGCTCGTGGAAATCCGGGTGGTTGCGGAACGAGACGATGTAGCGGAGCAGGCTCTCGCGATCGATGTGCGGACCCGAGTAACGGAACTGGACGCTCGCGATATCCGGCTGCCCCGTGACGGGGCAGTTCGACTTCAGGAGATTCGAGACGAGCGTTTCCTCGACGTCCTCGTCGCGCGTGCGAAGCAGCTCTGCATCGGGTGGGCCGTAGTGCTCGATCGATATCGATTGATCGTCGATCGATTCGCCTTCGAGCGCGGCGAGTGCGAGCGATGCGAAATGCCCGGGAGTCGTCAGCGTCACGGCGACCGCTCCGCCGGTCGCCGCGGAAAGATCGCGCGCGATGCGAGCGCGCACGTCGTTCGCGCTCGCGAAGCGCTCCTGCGCGTAGCCGCCGAGATAGAGCTTCAGCGATTTCGACTCGACGAGGTTCGGCGTCGTCGCCGGTACGCGGATCTCGCCGATCGCGATCTCGGGTTTGCCGCGCGCATCGAGCCACGACAGCTCGTATGCGTTCCAGATGTCGACGCCGTGGAACGGCAAGGGCCCGCGGATGCCGATTGCCGAGCGCTGCGGCGCGCGAGCGATCGGAAACAGGACGCCCGGATCGTAACGATCGGGCTGGGCGATCGCGCGCCCGAGCAGCGAATCGCGCGGCGCGTTCATCGCCGCGCCGCGCGGTGCTTCGGACAGTGCCGCGCGATCACGTCTCGAGAACCGGCTCGCCGAACTCGTCTTCGAGCTTCCTTGCCGCCTCTGCGTGATGGTCGGCCGCGAGCAGCATGTAGAACGCCGGCACGACGAACAGCGTGAACAGCGTGCCGATCGAGAGACCAGTCGTGATGACGAGGCCCATATTGAAACGGCCAGCGGCACCGGCACCCGACGCGATCACGAGCGGCACGACGCCGAGCACCATCGCGGCCGTCGTCATCAGGATCGGGCGAAGCCGCGTCGCCGCGGCGTGCTCGATCGCGTCGCGCTTGGACATGCCGGCGCGCTGCGAATCGTTCGCGAACTGCACGATCAGGATGCCGTGCTTG
>DASZWL010000016.1:0-5037 GCA_035546695.1 Rhodanobacteraceae bacterium
CGCGGCGCCGGGTTCGGTGAGTCAGGTTCGCGAATCGGCCGCGCGGCTCGTGCGCTTCGCGAAGGAGACCGGAACGAGCGTGTTCCTCGTCGGTCACGTCACGAAGGAAGGCGGCATCGCGGGTCCGCGCGTGCTCGAGCACATGGTCGACGCGGTGCTCTATTTCGAGGGCGAATCCGGCAGCCGCTTCCGCGTGCTGCGCGCGTTCAAGAACCGCTTCGGCGCGGTCAACGAGCTCGGCGTGTTCGCGATGGGTGACAAGGGCCTGCGCGAAGTGCCGAATCCGTCGGCGATCTTTCTTTCCGCGCATGCGCAGCCGACCGCGGGCAGCGCGGTGATGGTGACGCGTGAGGGCACGCGGCCGCTGCTCGTCGAGGTGCAGGCGCTCGTCGATCAATCTTCGCTCGGCAATCCGCGTCGCGTCGCGCTCGGTCTCGAACAGAATCGCCTGGCGATGCTGCTCGCGGTGCTGCACCGGCACGGCGGCGCGGCCGTCTACGATCAGGACGTCTTCGTCAACGTCGTCGGCGGCATTCGCGTGCAGGAGACGGCGGCGGATCTGCCCGTTCTGCTCGCGGTGCTGTCGAGCTTTCGCGATCGGCCGCTGCCGGACAAGCTCGTCGCATTCGGCGAAGTGGGCCTCTCGGGCGAGATCCGTCCGGTGCCGAACGGCGAGGAACGCCTTCGCGAAGCCGCGACGCACGGCTTCACGCGCGCGATCGTGCCGAAGGCGAACGCGCCGAAGCGCGCGAAGATCGGCGATCTCAGCGTGGTCGGCGTGGAGCGGCTTTCCGAGGCGTTGAGCGCGGCGTCTTCGTAACTTTCTTCGCCGCGGCTTTCTTCGCGGTCGATTTCTTCGCGATCCTTCGCGCGATCTTTTTCGCAGGCACTCGCGCGCGCGAGCCGTGCTCGATGAAATCCTTCAGCACGATCGCATGCGTGTGCTCGGTATCGCGCTCGCTGAAGACGAACGTGACGTTCTTCTTCTCCGCGACGAGATCGCGAAGCTCGGCGACAGCGGCCGTGTCCTGTTTCAGCTCGGCCGTGTAGCGGCGCCGGAATTCGCCCCACTTTTCCGGATCGTGGCCGAACCACTGGCGGAGCTCGGTGCTCGGCGCCGAGCCCTTGAGCCATGCGTCGACGTGCGCTTCGACCTTGCTGACGCCGCGCGGCCAGAGCCGGTCGACGAGGATGCGAAATCCGTCGTCGCGGGATGCCTTTTCGTAGACGCGTTTCAGCTTGATCGTCATCGTCGTCACGCCGTTCGGTGCAGGATCACTTCGAGCACGAATTTCGAGCCGAAGAACGCGAGCAGCAGGATTGCCATGCCAGCGAGCGTCAGCCGAACCGCGCGCCGTCCGCGCCAGCCCCAGCGCCAGCGGCCGAACAGCAGCACGCCGAACACGATCCACGCGGCGATCGAGAGCACGGTCTTGTGCACGAGATGCTGCGCGAAGAGGTTGTCGACGAACAGCACGCCCGAAAGCAGCGTCAGCGTCAGCAGCACGAAGCCGGCGCCGATCAGGCGGAACATCAGCGATTCGGTCAGCGTCAGCGGTGGCAGCGCGCGGATCAGTCCCGAATCGAAACGGTGGTTGCGCAGCGCGCGTTCCTGCAGCGCGAGCAGGATCGCGAGCAGCGCGGCGATGCTGAGGATGCCGTAGCCGAACAGCGCGAACGCGACATGCAGCTGGATCTGCCATTCGATCGGCAGCGGAGCAGTCGCCGGCGCGAGCCATGTATCGACCGCGAGCAGCAGCGCCGCAAGCGGAAACACGATGACGCCGAGCCCCGCGACCGGCCGGAACAGGTTCACGATCAGCGTCATCGCCGCGACGACTAGGCCGACCAGCGAAAGCGCCGCGAAGAAGTGCAGGTTGACGCCGCCGTGATGCAGGCCGAGCGCGATCACGAAATGCAGCACGACCGCGACGGCAGCGATGCCGAGTGCGATCGCTCGCGGCGGCGCCGCGCGGTCGATCAGCGGCAGCGCGAGACAGATCGTCGCCAGTAGATAGGCGACGATCGCGAGCAGGACGGACCAGCCGGGCATGCGGCTAGTGTCGCACGGCGGTTTGCGGGCGTGAACCGAGGCATCCGCCTTCGCGAGCCTGCATCCCGGAATCCAAGCGCTTGAGTCACCGCTGATATACTTCGCTTCCTTCTTTTCGCTGCTTTTTTCCCGCATGTTCGAATCCCTGAGCGAACGCCTGTCCGCCACCGTTCAGCGCCTGCGCGGACGCGGGCGCCTGACCGAGGCGAACATCCGCGAATCCTTGCGCGAAGTCCGCATTGCGCTGCTCGAGGCCGACGTCGCGCTGCCGGTCGTGCAGGCGCTGATCCAGCGCGTGCAGGTCAAGGCGCTCGGTCAGGAAGTCCTGAAGAGCCTTACGCCGGGACAAGCGCTCGTGAAAGTCGTGCGCGACGAGCTCACGGCCGTCATGGGCACGCAGAATTCCGACCTCAATCTCGCTGCCGCGCCTCCGGCCGTCGTGCTGATGGCGGGTTTGCAGGGCGCCGGCAAGACGACGACCGTCGCGAAGCTCGCGCGCTTTCTCAAGGAACGGCGCAAGAAGAAGGTCATGGTCGTCAGCGCCGACGTCTATCGTCCGGCCGCGATCGAGCAGCTGAAGACGCTCGCAAATCAGGTCGACGTGATGTTCCATCCGTCGAGCGGCGAAGACGATCCGGTCGCGATCGCGAAGGCCGCGCTCGACGATGCGAGGAAGAGCTTCGCCGACGTACTGATCGTCGACACCGCGGGACGATTGCATGTCGACGCCGGGATGATGGCCGAGATCAAGCAGCTGCACGCGGCGCTCGATCCGGTCGAGACGCTGTTCGTCGTCGACTCGATGACGGGTCAGGACGCGGCGAACACCGCGAAGGCGTTCGCCGATGCGCTGCCGCTGACCGGCGTGATCCTGACGAAGACCGACGGCGATGCGCGCGGCGGCGCGGCGCTGTCGGTGCGCTACATCACGGGACGTCCGATCAAGTTCATCGGCGTCAGCGAGAAGCCCGACGGTCTCGAGCCGTTCCATCCCGATCGCATCGCGCAGCGCATCCTCGGCATGGGCGACGTGCTCTCGCTGGTCGAGGAAGTCGAGCAGAAAGTCGATCAGGAGAAAGCGAAGAAGCTCGCCGAGAAAGTCATCAAGGGCAAGCGCTTCGATCTCAACGACATGAGGGATCAGCTCGAGCAGATGGTCAACATGGGTGGCGTCGCCTCGCTGATGGAGAAGCTGCCGGGCGGCATGGCGATTCCCGACAACATGAAGGCGCAGGCCGGCGATGCCGCGGTCAAGCGCATGATCGCGATCATCGGCTCGATGACGAAGAAGGAGCGCCGGCATCCGGATCTCCTGAACGGCTCGCGCCGCGCGCGCATCGCGCGCGGATCGGGCACGCAGCCGGCCGACGTGAATCGCCTTCTGAAGCAGTATCAGCAGACCGAAAAGATGATGGCCAAGCTCGGCAGCGGCGGACTCAAGGGCGTCATGCGCCAGATGAAGGGCGCGATGCGCATGATGGGCGGCGGAGGCATGCCGCCGCCGCGTTGATGTGCTGATCGCGTCGGCCGGTGCGTGCTGGTCTCTTCGCGGCGGGATTCAGGCTCTGCGTGTAACGACGGCCGGGTGACGATCCTGAAACTACGCCGGCGTCACATTGGCTTGATCCGCGATCGCTTAGAAAAGAGGCGCAGCAACAGCGTCAGCGCGGACCGCCGAAAGCGCATTGGAATGAGCAGCGAGCTCGATCGCCTGCACGAATTGCAGGAACAATGGACGGCCGCCTGGAAAGCCGAAGGCGTCGCGATGGCGCTCCTCGAAGCGTACGTGAGCAGCGGCGGCGACGACGCGAGAAGGCTCGGCGATCTCTTGAACGAGGTCAGCGTCGCGCACGAAGTGGCCGCGCGCGTGTTCCGCATGTGGAAGGCGACGGCCCAGCGGCTCTGGGGAGTCTGAGGGGTCGCTCTGGCGGGCGCACTACCTAACCGCCTGTAGGCCTTTATTTTTTCCGGCGTTCCGCTACAATGCACGGCTCCCTCGGCGGCGCCCGGCGTCATCGGCGCGACGCACAAAAATTTCCAGTTATTTCAGAGACTTGCAAATGGTCAAGATTCGCCTGTCCCGCGGCGGCGCCAAGAAGCGGCCGTTCTACCACATCATCGTGACCGACGAGCGCAATGCGCGCGACGGTCGCAACATCGAGCGACTCGGCTACTTCAATCCGATCGCCTCGGGCAAGGACGTGCGCCTCGAGTTCGATACGACGAAGGCCAAGGCGTGGGTCGATAAGGGCGCGCAGATGACCGAGAAGGTCAAGTCGCTCTACAAGGAAGCGACCGGCGCGACGAAGCAAGCCGCCTGATCCAGGTGGCGGGTTCGGCCCAGGCCTCGCCGCCGCCTCGCGAAGGCGTTGCGGACGAGAAATGGGTGCAGGTGGGAAAGATTGTCGGTGTGTCGGGTGTGCGGGGCGAGATCAAGCTCGAGTCGTACACCGAGCCGCGAACGCGGATCTTCAGCTACCAGCCGTGGCTGCTGAAATCCGGTTCCGGCGAGCGTGAAATCGGCGGCTGTCGCGGCCGCGAGCAGGGCAAGGGCGTCGTCGCGACGCTGCCCGGCATCGAAGATCGCGACGCTGCGGCGCTGCTGGTCGGCGCCGAGATCTGGGTTCGGCGCTCGGCGCTGCCCCGATCGGAGAAAGGCGAGTATTACTGGGCCGATCTCGAAGGACTCGAGGTCGAAACCGTCGAAGGCGCGAAGCTCGGAAGGGTTTCGCACCTCGTCGCGACCGGCGCGAACGACGTGCTGGTCGTTTTCGACGGGAAACGCGAGCGGCTGATTCCGTTCGTGCTCGGCGATTACGTGAAGGAAGTGGATTTCGAGTCGCGCCGGATGACGGTCGATTGGGATCCGGAGTTCTGATTGCGCATCGACGTCATCACGCTGTTTCCGGATTTCATCCAGGCAGCGGCCGACATCGGCGTGGTCGGACGCGCGAAGGCGCGGGGCTTGATCGAGATCGCGACGT
>DASZWL010000017.1:0-6332 GCA_035546695.1 Rhodanobacteraceae bacterium
GCGACATCGAGCCGAGCACGCCGCGCAGGATCGCGCGGCCGAGCTGTCCGCCGGCATTGCGCGCGACCGATTTCGCCATCGCCTCGAGCAGACCCTGGCGGCGGCTCGTGCCGAACACCATGTCCTTCGCGGCGCCCATCCATCCGTCGTCGCCCTTTTGCGAAGCGGCGCCGCCCTTGCCCGCAGGCGCGGACGGTGGCGCGTCCTGCGCGTCCTGCGCGCGCTTCGCGAGCGTCTCGAACGCAGATTCGCGATCGACGGTCGTGTCGTATTTGCCGCCGACCGGCGAGCGCGCGCGAACCTGATTGCGCTCGTCGTCCGTGATCGCGCCGATGCGGCAGCCGGGCGACGTGATCAGCGCTCGCTCGACCGGCATCGGCACGCCGCCTTCCTGCAAGGTCGAGACGAGCGCCTCGCCGACGCCGAGCTGCGTGATGACATCGGCGACCTTGATCTTCGGATTCGGCGCGAACGTCTCGGCCGCGGCCTTCACGGCCTTCTGGTCGCGCGGCGTGAACGCGCGCAGCGCATGCTGGATGCGGTTGCCGAGCTGGCCGAGGATCACGTCGGGCACGTCATCGGGATTCTGCGAGCAGAAGTAGACGCCGACGCCTTTCGAGCGAATCAGGCGCACGACCTGCTCGACGCGCTGGCGCAGCGCCGGTGGCGCGTCGTCGAAAAGAAGATGCGCCTCGTCGAAGAAGAACACGAGCTTGGGCTGCTCGAGATCGCCGACTTCGGGCAGCTTCTCGAAGAGCTCGGACAGCATCCACAGGAGGAACGTCGTGTAGAGCTTCGGCTTCAGGATCAGCTGATCGGCCGCGAGGATGTTGACGATGCCGCGCCCCGAAAGATCCTGGCGCATGAAGTCGGCGAGATCGAGCGCGGGCTCGCCGAAGAACTGATCGCCGCCGGCCTGCTCGAGCGAGAGCACCGCGCGCTGGATCGCCGCGATCGACGTCGTCGCGATCAGCCCGTAATGCTGCGAGATGTCCTTCGCGTTCTCGCTCGCCCAATTGAGCAACGCGCGCAGATCCTTGATGTCGAGCAGCAGGAGGCCGTTGTCGTCGGCGGCCTTGAAGACGATCTCGAGCACGCCCTGTTGCGTGTCGTTGAGCTCGAGCAGGCGACCGAGCAGCGTCGGTCCCATCTCCGAGATCGTCGTGCGCACGGGATGCCCGGCCTTGCCGTAGATATCCCAGAACACGACGGGATCGGCCGCGGGTTTCCAGTCGATGCCGAGCTTGTCGATGCGCGCCTTCAGCTTGTCGTTCATCGCGCCGGGCTCGGCGAGTCCCGCGAGATCGCCCTTGACGTCGGCGAGGAACACCGGCACGCCGAGCTTGGAGAAGCCTTCGGCGAGCACCATCAGCGATACCGATTTGCCGGTTCCGGTCGCGCCCGCGATCATGCCGTGGCGGTTCGCGTACTTCGTCAGCAGATAGACGGGCTTGTCGCCCTTGCCGATCAGGATCTCGCTCATGTGCGCCCCGGCTTCCAGCGGAAGAACGGCACGATTGTAGCGATCCCGGTGCGGCAGCGGTTGCCGATGCGCGGTCCAGACGTTACCTTGCGCCGGGTTTTCGCCGGAAGGATGTGATGTCGTTCGTATCGAGATTCGCCCTCGCCGCCGCGCTCGTCGCGCTCGCCGGTTGCGCCGCGACGCCGACGCAGAAGAAATCCGCCGCGGTCGACGATGCCGGCATCACCGCGCTGTACGCGCGACTCGAGCAGGATTCGCAGCGCTACGAGAACGGACTTGCGCTTGCGCGCGAAGGCAAGAACGATCAGGCCGATGCCGAAGTGACGGCCGCGCTCGACGATCTCCGCGCGGCCGCGACGCGCTGCGGCGAAGTCGCCGGCTGCGAGCAGCAACGCTTCGTCGCCGCGTTCGATCGCCTGCTGCGCCTCTCGACCGGCGGCGAGGCGAACGAGGAAACCGAAGGCGAGACCGGCGGCGCGACGCCCGAAGCGGTCGAGGAAGCCGGCGAGACTTCACCCGTCGTCACCGCCGTCCCGGCGCTCGGACGCTCGATCACGCTGCTGAAGGGACGCGAGCTCGGCGACATCATCGCGCTGAACGGTCCGGTCAAAGCCGCGCTCGAGGAATGGCTGACGCAATATCGGCCGAACCTCATCAGCGCGTACGTGAACTACGAGTACATGCGTTACCTGATGTGGCCCGAATACGAGAAGGCGGGTCTGCCCGAGGCGCTTCTCTTCGGCATGCTCGCGAAGGAATCGGGCGGAAAGGTTCACGCGGTGTCGCGCTCCGGCGCGTCGGGACCTTTGCAGTTCATGTACGCGACCGGCCTTCGCTTCGGTTTGGGCACCGTCGACGGCTTCGATCAGCGATTCGATCCGAAGCTCGCCGCGCGCGCGAACGCGGCTTATGTCAACGAGCAGCTCGCGATCTTCAACAACCAGCTCGAGCTCGTCATCGGTGCCTACAACGGCGGCGAAGGCGCGATGCAGCGTCTCGCCGGAAAGGGCGGCACGCAGAGCTTCTGGGATCCGCAGGTGTACTACGCCGTTTCGCAGGAGACGCGCGAGTACGTGCCGATGGTGCTCGCGGCGGCGTGGCTCTTCATGCATCCCGAGCGATACAACCTCGTGTTTCCGAAGATCGCGGGGCAGCCCGGCAGCATCACGCTGGCGCGGCCCGCGTCGATCGCGGAGCTCACGATCTGTCTCGGCAACGAGGCCGGTTCCGAGGACGGCTGGTTCCGCACGCTGCGCAACCTGAATCCCGCGCTCGATCCGCAGCAGGCCGAGCCCGCCGGCGCGAAGCTTGCCGTGCCGGTCGAGCTGGAAGTCGTCTATGCGCGCAATTGCGCCGCCGGCAAATGGCCCGAGCTTGCGGCCGAGCTGCATTCGGCAGTCGTGCCGTCGCCGCCGCCGGGAAGCCTCGTGCATGCGAAGGCGCTGACGCCGCGCGCGTACATCGTGCGCAAGGGCGATACGCTCTCGTCGATCGCGAAGAAGGTCGGCTGCCACAGCGTGCGCGAGATCGCGGCCGCGAACGATCTGCACGCGCCGCGCTATGCGATCAAGCCGGGAAGAACGCTGCAGATTCCGTCCTGCAAGCGGCGCTGACGTATCGTCAGGCCGCCTGCGCCTCGTTCGCTGCCGCGAACCACTGGTTCAGCTCGGCCGCTGGAATCGAATCCTTGAGGGCGCGGATCGCGCGCTGCACCTGGCGGTGCACTTCCTGCTGCTCGGCGAACGGCGAATCCTTCGTCTCGTGATACGCGACCGTGAGCCAGAGCGCGACGCCGCGCAGGCGAACTTGCAGATTGTCCGAACGCATGCGCTCGATGCCGATGTCCGTGCCGGCGCCCCAAGGCTGGTACTTCTGCTCGGGCGGCGTTCCGTAGAGATGCGGGAACTCGCTCTTCGATGCGTTCTGGAACTCGCGCAGCGCGATCGCCGCGAGCTGGCGGCGCGCGTTCGGCGCGAGCTCGGCGAGGGCCTTCTCGACGCCGCGGAACTGCCGGCGCAGCTGCACCCCACGGCTCAGGGCGATCAATCGGGTGACGAGCTGCATGTGGATTCCCCTGGCTTGAGGCCGGCCTGCTGGAGTCCGGCCGACGATGCGAAATCTAGCCGGATCGCCGTGAACGGACTGTCCATTTAGTCACAAAACGTCGTATGGCGTCACATTCTGACGCGCCGCTCTGGCGCGCTCAATGCACGGAGGATCGCGGATCGAGCTTCCCGATCTTCTCGCCGACCCGGACGGCCTGGCCGGGCGCGAGCGCGGCCGAGAGGCGTCCCAGACGTGCCGGCACGAGCAGGACGACCGTCGAGCCCATCTCGAAGCGCCCGAGCTCGGCGCCACGCTTCAGCCAGACGCCGCGGCCGCGCCAGTCGCGGCGCACCGGTGCGGTCGCATATGGCGGAACGGCGACGCCGTCCCAGACCGTCGCGATGCCCGAAACGAGCATCGCGCCGACGAGCACGACGGCGAACGGCCCGAGCGCGTTCTCGAAATGGCAGACGAGTCGCTCGTTGCGCGCGAAGAGGCGCGGAATCCCTTCGACCGCGAACGGCGCGACGCTGAAGATGCGTCCCGGCACGTGCAGGGTCTCGACGAGCTCGCCCGCGAGCGGCATGTGCACGCGGTGGTAGTCGCGCGGCGAGAGATAGATCGTCGCGAAGCTGCCGTCGCAGTATGGCGCCGCGCGCGCATCGTCGCCGAGCAGCTCGCCGGTGCCGAAGTCGAAGCCCTTGGCCTGGAAGATGCGACCCTGCGCGATCGCACCGGCCTGGCTGACGCGCCCGTCGGCGGGACAGAGGATCGCTTCGTGATCGGCGTCCATCGGCCGCGCGCCGGTCTTCAATGCGCGCGTGAAGAACGCATTGAAGCTCGGATATGCCGAGAGATCGGCCGTCTCGGCTTCGGCGAGATCGACACCGTAGCGCGCGACGATCGTTCGGATCAGGAAATTCTTCCAAGGCGCGAACGTCCATCGCGTCGCCCAGCGCACGATGCGCGAGAGCAGGCGATGCGGAACGAGATGCTGCGCGGCGACGGCGATCGACATCAGCCGCCGCCCGCGAGCGTCTCGAGATCGGCGGCGATGCCGTGCGCGTCGAGCGGCGGACGGAACAGGCCGACCTCGCGACCTTCGGGATCGACGATGACCGCAGATGCGCTGTGATCGACCTCGTAATCGCCTTCGCCGGTCTGCGCGACCGAGTAGACGAGCCCGAGCGCGCGCGTGAGGCGCGTCAGCTCCTCGTCGCTGCCGGTCGCCGCGACGAAATCCGGGCTGAAATAACCGACATAGCTCTTCAGCCGTTCGGGCGTGTCGCGTTTGGGATCGACCGAGATGAAGTCGAAGCGCACCTTGTCCGCGAGACCGTCCGCGCGGAGTTTCGTCCACGCCTGCTTGAACGTCGCGAGCGTCGTCGGGCAGATGTCGGGACAGTTCGTGTAGCCGAAGAACGCGACGGTCCAGCGGCCTTTCCAGTCGGCGTGCGTCAGCGTGCCGCCGCCGGCACGAGTCAGCGTGAAATCGGGCAACTCGCGCGGCGCCGGATAGAGCACGGCCGAAAAGAGGCTCGGCGCCGACGGCGAGAACGCGCGGCTGCCAACCCAGAGCCCGATCGCCGCGGCGACGGCAGCGATGAGGATCAGATGAGTCGCCGAGACGCGGCCGGCGTGACGAGAAGACATGCGCGAATTATAACCTCCGCTTCCCGTCGTCCCGGCGCAGGCCGGGACGACGGGG
The DNA here is from genome assembly GCA_035546695.1 of Rhodanobacteraceae bacterium. Classification (GTDB taxonomy): domain Bacteria; phylum Pseudomonadota; class Gammaproteobacteria; order Xanthomonadales; family Rhodanobacteraceae; genus Dokdonella_A. The sequence continues at coordinate 5,238 of DASZWL010000017.1, forward strand.
ACGGTTGCACCTATACTCTTCGCCCTGTTTTTAGCGCGATTCCCGACGTGACCGAAGAGCTCGCCACGATCATCGATTTCATCCGCTACGGCGCGAGCCGCTTCGGCGCGGCCGGGCTCGTCTTCGGGCACAGCTATGACAACGCGATCGACGAGGCGACGCATCTCGTCCTGCACGTGCTGCATCTGCCGCCCGATCTCTCGCCGGCATACGGATCGGCGCGCCTGACCGCCGCGGAGAAGCAGCGTATCGTCGAGCTGATCGACCGGCGCGTCGACGAGAAGAAGCCGGTCGCGTATCTCACTGGTACGGCGTGGTTCGCCGGTCTCGAATTCAAGTCGGACGAGCGCGCGCTCGTGCCGCGCTCGCCGATCGCCGAGCTGATCCAGAATGGCTTTTCGCCTTGGCTCGACGATCGCGAAGTCGCGCGCGCGCTCGATCTCTGCACGGGATCCGGCTGCATCGGCATCGCGATGGCGGTGCGCAATCCCGACTGGCAAGTCGACCTCGCCGACATCAGCGACGACGCGCTCGCGCTCGCGCGAGAGAACATCGAGTATCAGGATTCCACCGATCGCGTGCGCGCGATCCGGTCGGACCTCTTTAGCGGACTCGCGGATGAACGCTACGATCTCATCGTCAGCAATCCGCCGTACGTCACGGAACAGGAGTTCGTCGCGCTGCCGCCCGAATACGGCCACGAGCCCGCGCTAGGTTTGCGTGCCGGCGAGGACGGGCTCGATTTCGCGCTCCGCATTCTCGCGCAAGCCGCGGATCACCTGACCGAGGACGGCGTACTGATCGTCGAGGTCGGCGAGAGCGAGAAGGCGCTCGCGAAGCTCCTGCCGGAAGTGCCGTTCAACTGGATCGAGTTCGAGGTCGGGCAGATGGGCGTGTTTCTGCTCGATCGCGATGATCTCGTCGAGCATGCCGACGCGATTCGCGAAGCCTCGAAAGCGCGCGTGAAATGAAGCTCGTCGTCCCCGCGAAGGCGGAGACCCAGCGCCTTCGGCGGCTGGGGCAGAGGCGCTAGGTTCCCGCTTTCGCGGGAACGACGGAATCGAGGGTTGTCGGAATCACCGTGTCGAGCAACTC
>DASZWL010000018.1:0-7768 GCA_035546695.1 Rhodanobacteraceae bacterium
ATTCGACACGCCGACGGCGGCGAACCTGCTTGTCGACGAGCACGACGTTCAAGCCGGCGGCATGACGAGCGACCGCTTCACGTGGAGCGATTCGTCCGGCCAGCCGCGCGTCGCCGTGCTCGCGCACAACGACGCCGGCGCTGGACCCGGCGGCACGCGCGGCGGCGAACTGCGCGAATTCCGCTACCAGGTCGCGGGCGCGACGCGCGTCGTGCGCGCGTCGTCGAGCGGCGCGGCCGGCTTCGGCTACGTCGTCTCGCATCCGATCAGCGAGGACATCTGCACGCCGGGCCACGGCGATACTTCCGCACTCGGCCATCTCTTCGCCGGCACGTGGACGCGCATCTTCGAAGGCCGCCATCACGCGATCTTCCGTTTCCGCACGACGTATCCGCGCTATTGCACGACGAGCGCGCCCGCGGCCGAGTACGACGTGCCGGTCACGATCGACTGGATGTTCTCGACCGGCCGCGATCATCCGCTGTGGGCGGTGACCTGGGATCTCTCGTCCGCACCGGCCGACGCGCTCGAAGACGACTCGCGCGCTCCGTACGGCGAGCTGCTGTTCGACGGCAGCGCGAGCGAAGGCGAGCACGCCGTCATCGCCGGAGCCGGCTGGGGAGATCGCTACAAGTTCGCCTCGACGTCGAACCCAGTCACGTACGACAGCGCATGGACCTGGAACGTCGCGAACACGATTCCGTATGTGAAGCTCTGGACGACCGACACCAATGCGACGATGGGCACGGTGCAGACGCAGACGATCGTGCAGCAGGATGCCGGCGGCTACTTCGGCACCGACCGCTGGAACACGACGAGCGCCGACGGCGACGCGTGCGAGGCCGGCAACGACGGCGCCAGTGCGCACTCGATGCCGTGCAGCTTCAACTGGCCGTATCAGTCGATCAATTATTCGATGGGCGAAGTCATCGGCGAGAGCAATTCGACGCCGACGAACAACACGCGGCTCGCCTGGGGTACCGAGTTCGGCTTCCTCGGCCAGAGCGCCTATCACATCCATGGCAGCGAATACTGGGGCGGACCGCTGGCCGATGCGACCGCTCCGGGATGGCCGAAGAAGAGCTACTCCGTGCATGTCGTGCTCGGCACGCATTCGAACGATCCCGTCGACGCGGAAGTCGCGGAGATCGAAACCGTGCAGACGCTCGCTCTCTCCGCCGCGCACGGCAGCGTCGCGACGAGCGGACCCGCCGGCGTCAATCGCGCGGACACCGTGACGTACGCGCCGCCCGGTTACGACCACGTCTACGGCACGCTCGCGTTCGTCGCGAGCGGCAACGCACTCGACGCGACGATCGCGGTCGGTGCCGGACGCACGCTTCATCATCCGATCGTCGTCGTGCGCGGTTTTTCCAGCGGGACCTATCCGCAAGTACGTCTCGATGGAGCGCCGCTGACGATGGATGCGGATTATTTCCCGTCGCTGCGCGCCGGTGCGCAGGAGCTCTGGATCACGCTCGGCGCGAATCTCGGCGGCGGATCGCATCATCTCGAGGTCATGCCGTAGGAGGCGGCATCATTTCCGCTGAGTAAATCCGCCGACGTCTTCCTCTTGCATTTCGCAGGCCGGAAGGGACCCCGACGAATAGAGCACGCTGCGCTCCGGTAAAGTAGACGGACTTCGAATCACCGGGCGCCGCGCATGGATCTCCACAACCTCTGGTACGTGCTCGCGGCCATTCTCGTCATCGTCGGCTTCGTCGGCACGATCGTTCCGGCGCTGCCGGGTGTCCCACTCGTCTTCGCGGGCCTCTTCGTCGCTGCGTGGGCGGACGGCTTCCAGCACGTCGGCCTGTGGACGCTGATCGGGCTCGGCGTTCTCACCGTCATCGCCGTCGCGGTCGATTTCCTCGCCGGGCTCGCCGGCGCGAAACGTGTCGGTGCGAGCCGTCTCGCGCTGATCGGCGCCGCGATCGGCACGATCGTCGGACTTTTCTTCGGCATTCCGGGACTTCTGCTCGGGCCGTTCCTCGGCGCGCTCGTCGGCGAGCTCGCCGCCGGCGGCACGCTGCACCGCGCGGCGAACGTCGGCGTCGGCGCGTGGATCGGCTTCCTCGTCGGCACGGTGTTGAAGCTCGGCGTCTGCTTCGCGATGCTCGGGCTCTTCGCGCTCGCGTTCATCGTGCGTTGATGACTCTCACCCGGGATGGCGAGCACAAGGCGTTTCAGTTTGCGGAAAGATGCGCGATCGCCGCTTCGCTCCGCTCGCGATCGGCGTCGTCGAACGGCGTGATCGAGACGGAGATGATCGTTCCGGCGTCGATGCAATGCACATTGACGTCGACGCCGTCCGGATTCGAGCGCGGCACGTAGAAGCTCTTGACGCCGCAATACCTGCAGAACCGGTGCTTCGCCGTGCCGGTGTTGAACGTGTATTCGGTCAGCGCGTCGCTTCCGGCGAGAAGACGGAACCGCACGGCCGGGACGATCAGGTGCAGGAATCCGCTCATGCGGCAGATCGAGCAATTGCACTCGAGCGCTTCGACGGGCGCGGGTGCGTCGACTTCGAAGCGCACGCGTCCGCAGTGGCAGCCGCCGCGATGCGTCACCGTGTCATTCGTCATGCCGCGTCCTCCGTCGCGGCGACGATTCTCACCCAACGTGCGTCCGTCTGCAGGTCCGACGCGCGCCCGGACGTTTGATGGCAGCGACGAGCGAACCGGCGCATAACCTTTGGCACATCGCGCGCCTTCGCGCTGCGAGTAGCGTTGCGCCATTCCGGAGGAGGCCGTCATGTCCCATCGTTTCGTGTTCGCGCTAGCGCTCGGTGCGCTGCTTTCGATGTCGTCGGCCGTCGCGGCCGAATCCGACTGGGTCGCGCGCAGCAATGCCAACGCGCAGCCGCTGCTCAAGGTGCTCGGCGATTTCGGCCCCGAGTTCGCCGCGCGGCTCGGCGTCAAGGGTTACGACGATCGCGTCACGCAGTTTCCGCTCGATGCGAACGAGCGCTTCCGCGAGGCGATCGGCGCGGCGCAGCACGGTCTCGAAGAAAAGCTCGCGACCGAGCAGGATCCGCTCGTGAAGCAGGATCTCACGATCATGATCGACGCCGCGAAGCAGCAGATCGAGTCGAGCAAGCTCAACGAGAAATATGTCCTGCCGTATTCGAACGTCGGCCAGACGATCTTCTTCGGCGAGTTCAACCTGCTGCAGGATCAGGTCGACGCGAAGCGCCGGCCGAGCGCGCTGACGCGTCTCAAGCGCTACACCGGCCTCGAGAAAGGCTACACGCCGGTCACGACGCAGGCGAAGGCGCAGTTCGAGGCGGTCATGGGCAACAAGGCGCTGCTCGGTCCCTACAAGGAGCAGGTCGATCAGGATCTCGCGAACACGGCGAGCTACGTCGACGGCATCCGCAAGCTCTATGCGAAGTACAAGATCGGCGGCGCCGACAAGGCGCTCGATGCACTCGAATCGCAGCTCAAGGATTACGATGCGTGGATCCGCTCGACGGTGCTGCCGCGCGCGCGCGACGATTTCAAGCTGCCGCCGGATCTCTACGCCGACAATCTGAAGAACGTCGGCCTCGACATCGCGCCGGACGAGCTCATCCGGAAGGCCGAGCTCAGCTATGTCGAGATCCGCAACGAGATGCAGGCGATCGCGCCGCTCGTCGCGAAGGATCATCACATCGAATCGAGCGATTATCGCGACGTGATCCGCGCGCTCAAGAAGGAGCAGATGCCGCGCGAGAAGATCGAGCCGACCTATCACGAGGTCATCGGCAAGATCGAGGACATCATCCGCCGCGAGCACATCGTCACGCTGCCGGAGCGGCCGATGATCATGCGCATCGCGTCCGAAGCCGAGACCGCCGCGCAGCCGGCGCCGCACATGGATCCGCCGCCCTTGATCGGCAACAAGGGCGAGCGCGGCACGTTCGTGCTGACGCTCGGCAATCCCTCGTCGACCGGCAGCGCCGACAGCTACGACGACTTCAACCATCCGTACGCGACGTGGACGCTGACCGCGCACGAAGGACGGCCCGGCCACGAATTGCAGTTCTCGGCGATGGTCGAGCGCGGTGTCTCGCTCGCGCGCAGCTTGTTCGCGTTCAACAGCGTCAACGTCGAAGGCTGGGCGCTCTACTCGGAAGCCGAGATGAAGCCGTACGAGCCGCTCGACGGCCAGCTGTTCGCGCTTCAGGGGCGCCTGCAGCGCGCGGCGCGCGCGATCCTCGATCCGATGGTCAACCTCGGTCGCATCACGCCCGAACGCGCGAAGGAAGTGCTGACCGACGAAGTCGTGCTCTCGCCGGCCTATGCGCGCCAGGAGATCGATCGCTACACGTTCCGCGCGCCGGGACAGGCGACGAGCTATTTCTACGGCTACACGAAGCTTATGGAGCTGCGCGGCGATACCGAGATCAAGCTCGGCAAGAAGTTCGACCGGCAGGCGTTCAACGATTTCGTGATCGGCCAGGGCCTGCTGCCGCCGGCGCTATTGCGCGAGGCGGTCGAGACAGAGTTCATCCCATCGCAAAAGTGAGCCGTTCGCCTCTCCCGCTTGCGTGAGAGGCCGACGCGCACAGCGCGGCGAGTAAGGGCTTTCGGAGTGAAGCTCCGGAAGCGTCGAACCACGCTGGCCCTCATCCTTCCCTCTCCCGCAAGCGGGAGAGGGAAAAAGCGCGCTTACGCTGCGGGCGGTCCCGGCAATACGTAAAACAGCACCGCGAAGAATTGCAGGATGCTGGCCACGAGCACGAAGAGATGCCACAGCGCGTGATTGAACGGCAGCCGCTTCGAGAGATAGAACGGCACGCCGAGCGTGTAGCAGACGCCGCCGCCGAACAGGAGCCATAGCCCACCAGCCGGCAGATTGCGCACGAGCGGTCCGATCGCGACGAGTCCGATCCAGCCGAGGCCGACGTAGAGGGCAATCACGAGCCCGCGCCGCTCGCTGCGGCGCGTGACGAGATACATGCCGGCGATCGCGATCGTCCACACGATCGCGAACAGCGACCATCCCCACGGACCGCGCAGCGTGATCAGCGTGAACGGCGTGTACGTTCCGGCGATCAGCAGGAAGATTGCCGCGTGATCGAGCTGGCGCAGCAACGGCTTGACGCGCTCGATCGGGATGCCGTGATAGAGCGTCGATGCCGTATAAAGAAGGATCAGCGTCGTGCCGTAGACGCCGACGCTCGCGATGTGCCGCGCATCGCCGCCCGGCGCCGCATACGCCGACAGCACGGCGAGGCCAGCGATGCTGAGCACGATCCCGACGCCGTGGATCACGCAGGACGCGATCTCTTCCGCCGCGCTATAGCGGCCTGCATCGGCCGTGATCTCGGGCACGGAAGCCTCCGGTAGCCGCTGGCGCCGCACTCATGATGCGGCGCAACATGCGGCTACCCTACTCCAACGCGACGCGAACGCCAACCGTCGCGGCCGACGGCGCCGAAGGCTCAGGACGCGTGCGGCAGCGACGCTGGGGCGGAACGCCGATGGCGCACGACGAGCCAGACGACGACGCCGATCACGATCAGCGGCAGCATCGCATGCAGCATCGCGACGACGATCGCGAGCGCGAGACCGAACGCGCCGAGCGCCAGCGGCAGCGCGAGCACGGCGAGCAGCAGCGCGCCGAATACGCGCAGGATCAGTCCGATCACGCCGGCCGCGAGCGAGAACGCGAGCACGATCGCGCCGACGACGAGCAGCGCCGGCAACAGCGCGAGCCCGCAGGTGGCGAGCACCAGCAGCGCCGTCAGCGCGGCGAACACGGAAAAGAAGCCGGTGATCATGAGGGCACCTCCAGCCGTCCGTTTCGCGCAGCATCGGTGCTCGCGAGCGCCGCCGCCAGTGCGAAAGGTCATCCGCACGTCGGAACACGCGTTCCTGACGATGTCGCGCGACCGCCGTAAGCTATGCACATCCATCCGGAGACAGTCATGGCCCCGCTCGACGTGCTGATCCATCTGCGCCGCATCGACACGACGACGCCGGCCGTTCGCGTCGGACTCTCGCTCGCCGCGCGTCTCGAGGCGTGGACCACCGGCATTCACGTCGTCGCGGTCGCTCCCGCCGCGTTCGCGTCGCCCGAAGCCGTCGCGCTGCAAGTGCACGAGGCCGAAGGCATGGTCGACGAAGCGAAAGCGCGTGCCGGCTGGTGGCGCGAGGAGCTCGCCGCGCGCTCGATAGCCGGCGAGTGGCAGGTCGCGGAAGGCGAGACCGTCGACGTGCTCTGCCACGCAGCGCGCTGGAGCGATCTCGTCGTCGTCGAGCGGCCGCAGCTGAATCCCGATGCGCCGACCGGCTGGGGACTCGTCTCGCGCACGGTATTCGGATCGAGCGCACCGGTCGTCGTCGTGCCGGACACGGCCGCGAGCGATACGGCCGGCGCACGCATCGTCGTCGCCTGGAACCGGAGCCGCGAAGCGACGCGCGCGATCCACGGCGCGCTGCCGCTGCTCCGTCGCGCCGAGCGCTTGCTCGTGCTCGAGGGCGAGCCGGTCGAGAATCCGTTCGGCCTGCGCCGTCTGCCGCAACTCGATCTTCGCGCGTGGCTTGCGCGCCACGGCGTTTCCGCTGAGTTCCGCGATTTCAAACCGACGGCGAAGGAGCGCGGCGCCGCATTGCTCGATACGGCGCACGCGGAAGCAGCCGATCTCATCGTGATGGGCGCGTGGGGCCACTCGCGCATCACCGAGCTCGTGCTCGGCGGCACGACGCGCCACGTGTTCCAGTCGAGCGATCTTCCGCTGCTGGTCGCGCACTGAAACGAGCGACCGCCTTTCGCGCGGCGCGTCCAGGATTGAGCTTCATGAACGATACGACGATACCGCCGACGCCCGTGTTGATCGGAGAGCGCCTCGCGCTGCGGCCGCTTCGCGCGAACGACGCCGACGATCTCTACGCCGTGCATTCGGATCCGCGCGTCATGCGCTACTGGAGCCATCCGGCCTGGACGCGCCGCGAGCAGGCTATCGATCGCATCGCGCAGCTCGCACGCGATCGCGAGCAAAGCGAGTTCTACACCTGGGCGATCGCGCTCGCCGACGATCGCCTCGTCGGCACGGTCTCGTTGTTCGCGCTGAACCGCGCGCAGCACCGCGCCGAGATCGGCTACGCACTCGCTTCGCGCGAATGGAACCGCGGCTACGCGACCGAAGCCGCACGCCTCGCGATCGCACACGCGTTCGACACGATCGGCCTCACGCGCCTCGAAGCCGACATCGACCCGCGCAACGAACCCTCGTGCCGCCTCGTCGAACGCATCGGCTTCCGGCGCGAAGGCCTCCTGCGCCAACGCTGGCACGTCGCCGGCGAAATCACCGACTCGGCGATCTACGGCCTGCTGCGCGACGAATACGTCGCACCATGAAGCGCGGACACATCGAAGCCGCAACCGCCCGCTCTCATTCCTTCGCTTCGGCTTCGGCTTCGGCTTTCGGCTTTGGCTCTCAAACCCTCTGTGCCGCGGCGAAGGGCGGGCGGAAAAGCCGCGTGCCCCGCACGCGGGCGGCGCGAGGGATCGCGCCGATTCGATCGTCAGGCCAGGATGGCCTGTCGATCGAACCCGTTCGCCCGTAGCGGACCGGCCGCTGTGCGGCCGGCGGGGCACCGAGGGCGTGTTCTCTTTGGTGACTTTCTCTTGCACGAGCAAGAGAAAGCACCAAAGAGAACACGCCCTCGGTGCCGCGCCGGCGCTGCACGCCGGTTCGCTACGGGTGACCGGGGTTCGGCTGACGCGCCATCCTGGCCCGCAGCCGAATGCGCGCGATCCCTCGCGCGCAACCGCGCGA
>DASZWL010000019.1:0-4460 GCA_035546695.1 Rhodanobacteraceae bacterium
CGACGCCATGCATCGCCCGTCTCCCCTACGCCCGATGCCGCACACCGGACTGCGAGACTACTTGCTTGTCGCCTCGTCCGTAAGCGGCTTGGCCAGCACCAGCTGCGACTTGACGCGCGCAAAGCCGTGCCGCTCGTAGAAGCGGTGGGCGCGCTCGCGCGTGTCGCGGCTGCGCACGCGGATGCCCGCGCAGCCTTCCGATCGCGCCCACGCTTCGGCCGCGCGAACGAGCGCCGCGCCGATGCCCGCGTCGCGCGAGCGTTCGGCGACGACGAGGCCGAGGATCTCGGCGCACGAATCCTCGGTGAGCTGTGCGCGCGCCGCGACGTGCAGCCAGCCGATGACGCGACCTTCCGCATCCTCCGCGACGATCACTCGCGCGGAAGTCTCCGCCTCGACTCCGGCGAGCCGCGTCGCGATCTGCCGACGGCTCGCGGGATAGCCGAGCTCGCCGGCGAGCTCGGCGATCGCGGAGGCGTCGTAAGCGCGTGCGGCTCGGATCGTCGTCATGCGTCGGCTCCGGAATCGGCATCGAGCCTCGCATCGCGATCGGCCCGATCGATGGCGCAGGAACGACCGTTGCGTGGCGGCGGCGTGCCTTCAGCAGCAGCCGTCGCCGCCCTTGACGCTGTGCGCATCGGTCGCGGCGACGCCGCGCGTCAGCCCTTCCTGCGAAGCGCGATAGTGGTCGGCGACGACGCGCGCGACGCACATCGACATGCGCTTCCCGGTCGGGATGTGCAGGAACTCGTTCGGTCCGTGCGCGTTCGAGTGCGGTCCGAGCACGCCCGTGATCAGGAACTGCGCGCCCGGAAACTTCTCGCCGAGCATGCCCATGAACGGGATCGAGCCGCCTTCGCCGTTGTAGGCGACCGGCGCGCCGAAGAATGCCTTCGAGGCGTGATCGACCGAATGCTCGAGCCACGGCGCGAGCTCCGGCGCGTTCCAGCCGCTGCCGGCCTTCTCGAGCTCGAACGTGACTTTCGCGCCGTACGGCGGATCGCTTTCGAGCAATTTCTTGACGAACTCGCCGCCCTTGACCGCGTCGAGCGTCGGCGGCACGCGCAGCGAGAGCTTGACCGCGGTGTAAGGCCGCAGCACGTTGCCGGCCGAATCGAGCGGCGGCAGTCCGCCGACGCCGGTGATCGAGAGCGCGGGACGCCACGTGCGGTTCAGCACGAGCTCGGAGAGATCGCTCGCCATCGGCTTCATGCCGTCGACGAGCGGGAATTTCGAATAGACCGCATCGCCGAGGATCTCTGCCGTGCGCTTCGCCTGCGCCGCGCGTTGCGCCGGAATCTCGACGTGCAGCTCGCGCGGCTTGATCTCGCCGGTGATCTCGTCTTCCAGTCGCGACAGCACGCGGCGCAGGATGCGAAAGCTCGACGCGACGACGCCGGACGCATCGCCCGAATGCACGCCTTCCTCGAGCACCTTGACGACGAGATTGCCGCCGGTCATGCCGCGCAGAGAAGTCGTGAGCCACAACTGATCGTAGTTTCCGCAACCGGAATCGAGGCAGACGATCAGCGACGGCTTGCCGATGCGCGACGCGAGGTGATCGACGTAGTACGGAAGATCGTAGCTGCCCGATTCCTCGCAGGCCTCGATCATGACGACGCAGCGCGCATGCGCAATGCCCTGCGCCTCGAGCGCCATGATCGCGGCGAGCGAGCCGAAGATCGCGTAGCCGTCGTCGGCGCCGCCGCGTCCGTAGAGCCGGTCGCCTTCGATGACCGGCGTCCACGGGCCGAGATGATCGGACCAGCCGGTCATCTCGGGCTGCTTGTCGAGATGGCCGTAGAGCAGCACCGTGTCGTCGCCCTGCCCCGGGATCTCGATAAAGATCAGCGGCGTCCTGCCCGGCAGACGCACGACCTCGAGCTGCATGCCCGGAATCGGCTGCGCGCGCGCCCACGCTTCCATCAGCGCGACCGCGCGGTCCATGTAACCGTGCGCGGCCCACTCGGCATCGAACATCGGCGACTTGTTCGGAATGCGGATGTATTCGGAGAGCTGCGGGACGATCTCGCTGTCCCAGAGGTTGCCGACGAAGCCGCTGAGTGCGCTCGGATCCATGGTGTGCGTTCCCGAAAGCGAAAATGAACCGTGAAGTCTACTCCGCGAGCGCGAGCGACACCCCTGTAGGAAGTTTCCTACGCCGCGCGTCGGCGAACGCGGACCCGAGCGCTCGCGATGTCGCCCTGACGCCGGAGAGTCTCGCCGCGTACGCTGCCGTCATCCGCACGTCCGTGCCTTGTGAAGTCCCGATCGTTCCCGAAATGAAGTTCGTCGTATCCCTCATCGCTCTCATCGCACTCGCCCTCGCCGCTCCGGCCATCGCCGCGACGCAGGTCGACATCAACAGCGCCGACGCCCGCACGCTCGCGCAATCGCTCGACGGCGTCGGCCTTTCGAAGGCCGAGGCGATCGTCGCCTATCGCAAGAACCACGGTCCGTTCAGGACGCTCGAAGACCTCGCCAGGGTCGACGGCATCGGTCCGCGCATCATCGAGGAGAATCGCGGCAGCATCGTCTTCGGCAACGCGCCCGCGCGGCGCGGCGGGCCGGCGACGAACTCGATGGCGAATCCGTAGCGCGCCGGTTCCGCGGTCTTCCATATTCGTCATCCCGGCGAAGGCCGGGATCCCGCTCTTCGACGACGACTCGATCCGTCCGGAAAAGCTGGATCCCGGCCTTCGCCGGGATGACGATGACGAAGCGTTCGTTCGATCGAAAAGCACGCGGAAGTGCGTTTCCCGATCAACCTGCTAGACTGCGCGCCCGCCGATTGGCGGTGCCCGCAGATGATCATCCCCCGTTATCACATCGGCCCGTCGAAGATCGCGGGCGCAGGGAAAGGCTTGTTCCTCGACGAGCCCGTCGCGCGCGGCCGCGTCATCGTCGCGCCGGACGCGATCCCGCGCGTGCACGCGTTCGACGCGATCGCCGCGATGCCCGATGCCGCCGCGCTGCTGCCCGCGACCGTGCGCTGGTTCGAGGACGCATACACGGTGACGCCGGAATGGCCGGACGAGTGCTACGTGAACCACGCGTTCGCACCGAGCGGCCTCTGGCATCTCGGCTTCGTGTTCGCGATGGACGATCTCGAGCCCGATACCGAAATCACGGTCGACTACCGGCATCTCCTCGCGCCTGGACAGGAAGAAGATTTCCGCGACGCCGCAAGCGGCGAGCGCATCGTCGGCTTCAGCTGGGAAGAGAGCCTGCGCGCATCGACGCGCACGCTGGCCGATCTGATCTGAGCGCCGTGGTCGAGATTCCCGTCATCGAAACCGAAAGGTTGCGCCTGACCGCGTTCGGCGAGCGCCATTTCGAGGCTTATGCCTCGATGCTCGCCGATCCCGAGAGCACGCGCTTCGTCGGCGACGGCCAGCCGCTCGATCGCATGAACGCGTGGCGCTCGATGGCGATGCTGCTCGGCCATTGGACGCTGCGCGGCTACGGCATGTGGGCGATCGAGCGCAGGGACACCGGCCGCTTCATCGGCCGCGTCGGACTGCACCGGCCCGAAGGTTGGCCCGACCTCGAGCTCGGCTGGATGCTGATGGCGAGTGAGCGCCGTCAAGGCTTCGCGACCGAAGGCGCGCGCGCCGCGCTCGATTTCGCGTTCCGGAAAGTCGACGCACAGCGCGTCGTCAGTCTGATCCGCATCGACAACAGCGCGTCCGAGCGCGTCGCGCGCCGTCTCGGCGGCCGGCAGGCGACGACGATCGACTTCCTCGGCGGTGCGACGCTCGTCTACGTCTATCATCCGCCCGAAGCCGGCGGCTGAGCGCATCCCTGCCGCATCGCGGCCCGCGAACGATGACGACGACGACACTGCTGAAGGCCGCCGGCTACCGGCGCATGCGCTGGAAGAACGACGGCGGCTGGACGACCGAGATCGCGCGCGATCCGGCCGATGCGACCGATTTCCGCTGGCGCATCAGCATCGCCGAGATCGAGCGCGACGGACCGTTCTCGCCGTTTATCGGCGTCGAGCGCGAATTGATGCTGCTCTCCGGCGGCGGCATCGAGCTCGACGTCGACGGCGCGACGCTGCGCGTCGTCGAGCGCTTCCGGCACGTGCGCTTCTCCGGCGAGGCGCGCGTCGATTGCCGGCTCGTCGCGGGACCGACGCGCGATTTCAACGTGATGACGCGACGCGACGCCGTGCGCGCCGAGCTGATCGCGCGTCCGCTGGTCGGGCCGATGGTGCTGTTTCCGGAAACGAGCGTCGTCTGGCTCGCGCATCTTTTCTCCGGAAGCGCGGAGGCGCAAACGGACTCCGCGAAGATTCCGCTCGAAACCGGCGACACGCTCCGCATCGATTTCGATGGCCGCGACGCAGGCCGCGTCGTCATCGACGGCGGCGGCGAGATCGTGCTCGTCAAGCTCGTGCCGGCATCGCGCGCCTGAACGCATCTTCGGCGGCGCGTCGCCTGCGCGGTTTGCCG
>DASZWL010000020.1:0-3369 GCA_035546695.1 Rhodanobacteraceae bacterium
TTCCGTCACGTCGTCATCGACGGTTTCTTCGCGCCGGAATACGCATCGCGCCTCGTCGCCGAGTTCCCTTCGTTCGAGCGCGGCAACGCGCGGAACGAGAACGGCGAGCTCGGCAACAAGTCCACGATCGAGAAGATCCGCGATCTCGGACCGGCCTATGCGGCGCTCGACGATCTCGTGCGCTCGAAGCCGCTGCTCGATCTCGTCGGACGCATCACCGGCATCGACGACCTCCTCTACGATCCCTGGTACTTCGGCGGCGGCACGCACGAGAACCGGAGCGGACAGGATCTCGACGCGCACGTCGACTTCAACCGCCATCCGGTCGAGCAATGGCATCGGCGGCTCAATCTCATCGTCTATTTCAACTGCGATTGGGACGACGCATGGGGCGGATCGCTCGAGCTCCACTCCGACCCGCGCCGCGACGACGACCGCGTCACGCTGATCACGCCGCTCTACAACCGCTGCGTGATCTTCGAGACGACCGAGACGAGCTGGCACGGCTTCACGCGCATCGCCGAGACACTCGACGGCACGGCGCGATCGCGCAAGTCGATCGCGCTCTATTTCTACACGCGCGAGCGGCCGCAGGAAGAGCTCGCTGAAACGCATTCGACGATCTACGTCGATCGTCCGCTGCCGGAGCGCTTTCGTCCCGGCATGACGCTCGACGCGAGCGACGTCGAGGAGCTGCGCATCCTCATCGCGCGGCGCGATCAGCACAACCAGCGACTCTATCGCGACATCACGCGGCTTTCGACCGAGCTCGAGCAGGCGAAGTCGGCCGTGCAGTCGGGCTCGATCGGGCGGCTACGCTATCTCGCACGGCGCGTGCGCAGGCGACTTCAGCGCTGACTTGCCGCGGCGGCTGCGTCGGTTTGCGGACCGACGAAGCCGAGCGCGTGCACGATGTAGGCGAGCTGGCGCCCGTCGCGCGCGTCGACGACGTTGTCGCTGACGAGACGCACGGCGACCGTGCTGCCTTCCTGCAGCGGACAGTTGCCCGTGCCGAGCTTCCAGAGCCGTCGTTCGCTTTCGTCCTGCCGGAACGCGCCGAGCCTGCAGTCGCCGATCGACGCCGCGATGCCGACACCGCGCCGGAAACGGTATCGCGTCAGCGGCGGCACGTAGATATCGAGCGCGAGCTCCGGCTCGCCGCCGTAACGTAGCAGGATCGCGGTGTCCGCCGCGGCCCAGCGCCAGCCGTCGCCTTCGCGATCCTGGAATCCGAAGAGATACGGATAGTCCGCGTCGTGGAAATCGACGCGATCCTTCAACGCATTCTGGTCGACGGTCACGCCGTCGAACGGATCGCGAAGCGATCTCGCGTCGAGCTCGACGAGACGCAGCGTATCCGAGCGTCCGACGTCGCGGTTCGCATAGCGCGCGAGCCAGTAGTCGCCCGCATCGGCCGCCATCGCCGGTGCGTCGAGCGCGAGATAGAACGGCGAGGACGCGACGAGCTCGGCCGGCGTCGTCGTCGTGAGGTTGCCGAAGCTTCGCCCCGAATAGAGCGCGAGGATCGGCGCCGAATACCAGCCGGCACCGAAGACGCGCGCTCGATCCGGAACCTTCGCGAGCAGCGCGAGATCGGCACGCAACTGTCGTCGCGAGGCGAAATCCGAGGCATGCAGGGCGTGCCTCGCGCTCCAGACGAGCGGCACTTGCAGAGCGATCGCCGCGATCGCGACGACTATGGGGGCGCGCGACGACCGCTCCGTACGCGAGCGCCGCGCGCCGGCCGCGAGCATCAGCGCGAGCAGGATCTCGAGCACTACGACGCCGTTGAAGATGCGCCGATACCAGGCCTTCTCGGTCGGCGTGAACCCGAGCCACCAGAGGAAATAGATCGCCGCGAACAGCGCGAGCGCGCCGACGATCGCGCGCGCATGCTCGGAAGCGAACCAGCGCCGGCCGAGCATCGCGAGTGCGAACGGCGCTGCGAGCCAGAGCGGCAGGAGCGGCAGCGGAAGCCCGATGTTTTCCGCGAGGACGCCCGCATGGACGAGGAGCTTGGTGCCGACGCCGTGCGTGTCGTGGAATCCCTTCGCCGTGCCGGCCTGCATGCGGATCGCATGCATCTCGTCGTCGAGCCACGCGCGCCAGCGGGGCACGTCGCCGATCGCAACGACGTGCGCGAACTCGTACAGCACGAGCGGCAGCAGCACACCGGCCGCGAACGCGATCAATGCAAGCGCGAGCGATCTGGAACGCGACCCATTCGTCCCGGCCGTCGCGACGAGCACCGGCACGATCGCGACGAGCCCGATCGCGAGCACGGTCTTCGTCAGGATCGCCATGCCGACCAGCACGCCGGCCCCGAAGACGCGCCACGCCCCCGCACGCGCGTCGTCGGCGCGACACAACACGAGCAACGCCGCAAGCCACCAGACCAGCGCCGGCACTTCGCCGTAGCCGTTCATTCCGATCTCGCGCAGGCCCGGAGTCCAGAGGCAAAGCGCCGCGGCCGCGAGCCCTGAGGGCCATGAAGTCCAGCGCCGCACCAGCAGGAATACGAGAAGCGCGAGCGCGAAAACGTAGACGAGGTTCGTCAGCTGCGATTGCCAGATGTCGATGCCGAACGCGGCAAATGCGGCCGCGGCGGGCAAGATGAACGGTGCGCGTGACTGGATCTCGTGCGAGAAGCCTGTCCGGTTCTCGTATAGACGCTGGTATCCGTTACCTTCGGCCAGCGAGCGCGCAACTTCGAGGTTCATCGCGCCGTCGAAGCTGACCGGGTGGATCCGCGCCCACACGAAGAGCTTTGCAATCGCCACCGCGATCGCCAGCGCTGCGACGATTACGACCACGAGACGCGTCCTGTCATGGTGCCATCGTGCATTCAGGCGCACGGCTCGGTCCTCGGCGATTGTCCGGCGCCGCCGCGCGGGCGCGGCATGCACGCACAGACGCATCAGGAATCACGGTTACCCGCACAGACAAGCACGTGCTCCGCGCCGCCAGCACCCGCTGTCGACCGGATGATGCCAGAGACCCGGAATGGACGCCGACATGCAGCTTCGACTTCGCCGCCGCGAGACGATCGGATTTCCCGATGGCTCACCGCCCTACCGCACGACCGGCGGGCGGGCCGGGCCTCTCGCGTATGCGCTTGTCTGCGCAATCCTGCTCGCCGACGCGCTGCGCGTTCTCGCCGGCGTCGGCGCAAGTACGGCGGACCCGCCCGCTCCGCTCCGCGCCGATGCGGTGCTCGTCGTTCTCGCCGCGATTGCTCTTGCGACGCTCGGAGCCGTCGCGTTCCGGCGCGGCAGGACCGGCGACGGCCTCGCGTTCGCGATCGGACTCGCCTGCGGCGCGATGTTCTTCGCGCGCACGCTGGGTTCGGCGCTGGCCGAGCCCACGTCG
>DASZWL010000021.1:0-6085 GCA_035546695.1 Rhodanobacteraceae bacterium
CGATCACCGAATCGGACACGATCAACGCGCAGCTCGGCGTCAGCAAGACCGGCGTGTCGACCTACGAGGGCCTGACGCCGCAGGCGTTCATCGACTACATCGACACGCTCGGCCACCACACGTTCCACACGTGGGAAACGACGTTCTCGTGGGCGCACGACACGCGCAACCGTTACTGGAACCCGACGCGCGGATCGCTGCAGCAGGTCTCGCTCGACATCGCGCTGCCGGGATCGACCGTCGAGTACTACACGCTCTTCTACCGCTTCGGCCAGTACCTGCCGCTGACCGACAAGTTCACGTTCTACTCGCACTTCACGCTCGGCTACGGCGACACCTGGCGCACGCCGGACGCCAATCCCGATCCCGGCATGGACCCCAACCGCTACGTCGATCTTTCGGGCCTGCCGTTCTTCAGGAACTTCTACGCCGGCGGCGTCAGCGACGTGCGCGGCTTCCGCGACAACACGCTCGGTCCGCGCCTCAGCTACAACGAGATTTCGTGCCCGTCGACGATCCCGAGCTGCCTCGTGCCGGTCGGCGGCGCGTTCAAGACGGTCGGCTCGGCCGAGCTCATCTTCCCGACGCCGTTCGTCAAGGAAGACAACGGCACGACGCGCCTCTCCTGGTTCGTCGACGTCGGCAACGTGTTCCAGAACTACAACGCCTGGAACGCGAGCGACCTGCGCGCTTCGACCGGCATCTCGTTCCAGTGGCGCGCGCCGGTCGGACCGATCGTGATCAACCTGGCACGGCCGATCCGCAAGCAGCACGGCGACGACGTCGAGACGATCCAGTTCTCGTTCGGAAACACCTTCTGACGATCCGGGAGCGGAGCGACGCGGCTGGCGAGGGAGATCGACGCGTGAGGTGGCCGGCACAAGCACGAGAAGCGGTCCGCGCGCTGATGTTGATCCTCGCTTTGGCGTCGTCGCCGCTCGCGCATGCGCAGTCGGCTCCCGCGGCGCGGATCGGCTACGTCGACATGAAACGGCTGCTCGACAACGCGCCTCAGGTCGTCGCCGGAAGGCAGAAGCTCGAGCGCGAGTTCGCGCCGCGCGATGCGGCGCTGAAAGCCGACGAGAAACACCTCCAGGAACTTCGCGAACGCCAGCAGCGCGAGGCGGCGACGACATCCGCCGGCGACGCCGAAGCGCAGAAGCGCGAGATCGACGCGCTCGACCGCTCGATCAAGCGCAACCGCGAGGCGATGCGCAACGATTTGAAATCGCGCAGCGACCAGGAGCTCGACCGGAGCTGGCGCGAGATCAACGACGCCGTCGTCGAGTTTGCGCGCGAGCAGGGATTCGACCTCATCGTGCCGAGCCCGGTCGTGTATGCCAGCACGCGCGTCGACATCACCGATCAGGTGCTGGAGCGCCTGAAGAAGCAGTACCGCGCGAAGAACGGCGGCGAGCCATGACGACCGCTCACGCGCTCGGCGACATCGCCTCGCGCTTCGGCCTCGAGCTCCGCGGCGGCGCGGCGACGCCGATCCGCGGCGTCGCGACGCTCGCCGGCGCCGGCGCGGAGCAGCTTTCGTTCCTCGCCAATCTGCGCTATCGCGCCCAGCTCGCCGAAACGCACGCCGGCGCCGTCGTATTGCGCGCGGCCGATGCCGAGGCATTCAAGGGCGCCGCGCTGATCGCCGACGATCCCTATCTCGCATTCGCGCGCATCGCGACGCTGTTCGAGCGGACGCCGGCGGCGGCCTCCGGCGTACACGCGAGCGCGATCGTCGGCGAAGGCGCGCGCATTGCCGCTTCGGCGTCGATCGGACCCTATTGCGTGATCGATGCCGACGCCGAGATCGGCGAAGGCGCGATCGTCGGTCCGCACTGCATCGTCGGTCGCGGCTGTGCGGTCGGCGCGCAATCGCGGCTCGTCGCGCGCGTGACGCTCGTGCAGGACGCTAGGCTCGGCAAGCGCGTGCTCGTCCATCCCGGCGCCGTGATCGGCGCCGACGGTTTCGGCCTCGCATTCGCGAAGGACCACTGGGAAAAAGTGCCGCAGCTCGGCGGCGTCGTCATCGGCGACGATTGCGAGATCGGCTCGAACACGACGATCGACCGCGGCGCGCTCGGCGACACCGTTCTGGAAGAAGACGTCCGCCTCGACAACCAGATCCAGATCGCGCACAACGTCTTCGTCGGCGCGCACACGGCGATGGCCGGCTGCGCCGCGGTCGCCGGCAGCGCGCGCATCGGGCGCTACTGCCTGATCGGCGGCGCGGCTGGCATACTGGGCCATCTCGAGATCGCCGATCGCGTGACCGTGACCGCGATGAGCCTCGTCACGCACAGCCTGAGGGAGCCCGGCGAATATTCCTCGGGCACGCCGATCCAGGAAAACCGGCGCTGGCGCCGCAACGCGGCGCGCTTCAAGCATCTCGACGAAATCGTGCGCCGCATCGACGCAGAGAGGGAACCCGAATGACGAACGACAAGGAGCATTCCGGCGTGGAGCTGCCACTCGACGTGGAGCGCATCGCCTCGATGCTGCCGCACCGCTATCCGTTCCTGCTGATCGACCGCGTCGTCGCGTTCGAGCACGGCAAGCGCGTGACCGCGATCAAGAACGTCACGATCAACGAGCCGTTTTTCCAGGGCCACTTCCCGGGACATCCGGTCATGCCGGGCGTGCTGATCATCGAAGCGATGGCGCAGGCGTCGGGAGTTCTGATCAAGCTTTCGGTGCCGCACGATCCGAACGTGCCGGTCGTGTTCTACCTCGTCAAGGTCGACAAGGCGCGCTTCAACCGCACGGTCGTGCCGGGCGATCAGCTCGTGCTCGAAGTCGAGCACCGGCGCACGATGCGCAACATGAGCCTCTTCTGGTGCCAGGCGCTCGTCGACGGAAAAGTCGCCGCCGAAGCCGAGATGCTCTGCGCCGAGGTCGCCGGCTGATGATCCATCCGAGCGCGATCGTCGATCCCGGCGCGAGGATCGCGCCCGGCGTCGCGATCGGCGCGTACAGCGTCATCGGCGCCGATGTCGAGATCGGCGAAGGCACGACGATCGGACCGCATGTCGTCATCGAAGGCGCGACGCGCATCGGCCGCGACAACCGCATCTTCCAGTTCGCGTCGATCGGCGCGATCCCGCAGGACAAGAAATTCGGCGGCGAGGCAAGCGAGCTCGTCATCGGCGATCGCAACCTCATCCGCGAGTTCGTCACGCTGAACCGCGGCACGGCCGAAGGCGGCGGCGCGACGCGCATCGGCAGCGACAACTGGATCATGGCCTACGTGCACGTCGCGCACGATTGCATCGTCGGCAACCACACGATCTTCTCGAACAACGCGACGCTCGCGGGCCACGTCACGATCGGCGATTATGCGATCCTGTCGGGCTTCTCGGGCGTGCACCAATTCTGCCGCGTCGGCGCGCACGCGTTCATCGGCATGGGCTGCCTCGTCAACGGCGACGTGCCGCCGTTCGTGATGATGGCCGCCGACTACGGCCGTCCGCGCGGCATCAATTCCGAGGGTTTGAAACGCCGCGGCTTCGACGCCGACCGCATCGCCGCGATCAAGCGCGCATACCGCACGCTCTATCTCGGCAACCGCGCGCTCGCCGACGCACGCTCCGAGCTAGCGTCGATGGCGGCGGACAGTAAAGATGTCGCGGTCATGCTCGAGTTCATCGATTCGAGCGAGCGGGCGTTGGTGAGGTGAAAGCCGGGATTCGGGATTCGGGATTTGGGATTTGGGATTCCGCGGTTCCCCTCTCCCGCTTGCGGGAGAGGGTCGGGGTGAGGGCAAGCTGGTTCGACGCTCCACTCCGATTGCCCTCACCCTACCCTCTTCCGCAAGCGGGAGAGGGAAAAAGCAACCTGATCGTGCGCGCGTGAAGTGAATCCCGAATCCCGAATCCCGAATCCCGACTCTCCCCGCTTCGTCCTCGTCGCCGGCGAAGCCTCGGGCGACCTGCTCGGCGCCGGCCTCATCACCGCGCTGAGCGAGCACTATCCCGAAGCGACGTTCGCCGGCGTCGGCGGCCCGCGCATGCAGGCGGCCGGATTCGACGCGTGGCACGCGTCCGACGAGCTTGCGGTCATGGGCCTCGCCGAAGTCGTGCGCCATCTGCCGCGATTGCTCGCGCTGCGGCGCGACGTGCGCAAGCGCGTCCTCGCGTACAAGCCGGACGTCTTCATCGGCATCGATGCGCCGGACTTCAACCTCGGTCTCGAACGCAAGCTCAAGCGCGCCGGGATCCGCACCGTGCATTACGTCAGCCCGTCGATCTGGGCGTGGCGCTCGAAGCGAGCGCGCACGATCGGAGAAAGCGCGGATCTCGTGCTTTGCCTCTTCCCGTTCGAGCCCGCAATCTACGCGAAGCACGGCGTCGCCGCGACGTTCGTCGGCCACCCTCTCGCCGACGCGTTTCCCGTCGATGCGCCGCAGAAGCCGGCGCGCGAAGCGCTCGGACTGCCGCCGGATGCGCCGATGCTCGCGCTTCTTCCCGGCAGCCGGCTCGGCGAGATTCGGCGGCTGTCGAACGATTTCATCGGCGCTGCGATGCGCCTTCGCGATGCGCTGCCTTCGCTTCGCGTCGTCGCGCCGATGGCGAGCGCGCCGTGTCGCGCCGCGTTCGAGGACATTCTGAAAAAGACGGCTGCCGACTTCATCACCGTCACCGACAACCGCGCCCACGAAGCAATGCTCGCGTCCGACGCGATCCTGCTCGCGTCCGGCACCGCATCGCTCGAAGCGATGCTCGCCAAGCGGCCGATGGTCGTCGCGTACCGCATCTCGCCGCTGACGTACCGCATCGTGACCAGCCTCTCGATGCTGAAGACGCAGCACTATTCGCTGCCGAACGCGCTTGCGGGCCGCGAGATCGTTCCCGAGCTGATGCAGGATGCCTGCACGCCGGAGGCGCTCGCTTCGACCCTGCTTCCTGCGCTCCGCGAACGTCAGACGCCGTTGCCGCTCTCCGCCGAATACCGTCATCTGCATCTCGCGCTGCGTCGCGACGCGAGCCGCTCGGCTGCCGCCGCGATCGCCGAGCTGATCGAGGGCACTCTGTCGCCCGCGTCGCGCTGCGTTGCGGATTGACGGCGAATCGCAGCGTCCGCACGATGGGCCGGTGACGAGCGCCGCATGCTGACTTCGGTTCCGACGACGCCGCGACGCGTTCGCGTGCTGAGGACGTTCGCGCTGCTCGCGTTCGTCGCGCTGCTCGCGTTCGGCCCGATGACCGAGCACACGTGGCCCGAGCGCCTCTTCACGCTGACGCTCGTGCTGCTCAGCGTTCTCGCCGTGCTGTTCGCGACGGCACGCTTCGCGCTTGCGCTGCTCCTCGCCGCGCTCGTCTTCGGCGCGATCGAGATCGCCGGCGCGCTGAAGTTCGTCTACCTGACGACGCCGGTGCTCGCGCCGGATCTCGAGTATTTCGTCAACCGCGAGACGATCAGCGTCATCGCGCGCTATCCGCTGCTGCTCGGCGTGAGCGTCGCCGCGGTCGTCCTGATCCCGCTGCTGCTGATCCTCGCCGCTATCTTCGAACCGGCTTCGCTGCTGCGCGAGCGGCGTCGCCTCGTGCGCGCCTCGACGCGCACGCTCGGCACGCTGGCCTCGGCCGCGCTGCTGCTCGTCTGCCTCGCGCCGACCGGACCGTTCTCGGCCGTGTTCAACAAGCCGATGTGGATCACGATCAACGACAAGAGCTTCCTTACGGACTTCTTCACGTCGTTCAACGACACCGTCGTCACCGAGCCCGAGATTCCGCAGCGGATCGATCGCACGATCGGCTGGAAGCTCGAGCGCCCGCTGCAAGCGCCGGCGTCGCGGCCCGACGTCGTCGCGATCCTCGAAGAATCGACGTTCGATCCGCGCATCCTCAAGGTCTGCACGATCGACGTCTGCAAGCGCCGCATGTTCGACGCCGACAAGTCGACGCGCGCGCACGGCCTTCTCACCGTGCACACGTTCGGCGGCGGGACGTGGACCAGCGAGTTCGCCGTGCTGACCGGCCTCGCGCACACGCTGTTCGGACCGGCCGGACTCTACGCGCCGTACAACCTCGCGCCGCGCGTCGACCACACGCTGCCGCGCGTGTTCCGCGCAGCAGGCTATCGCGCG